>NZ_JAKGBG010000005.1:0-176061 GCF_021532595.1 Pseudoalteromonas sp. OFAV1 | reverse complement strand
TCGCTGCTTTATAAGTTGCTGGGTACCAATTAGGTGCCTTCGTGAAGGCTTGAGCCGTATGCAGTGAAAGTTGCACGTACGGTTCTTAGGAGGGCGACACTTGGTAACAGGTGTCGTCTATCCGACAAAAACGGGTTATGGCTGAAGATCAGCTTCTGGCACTATTACGACTGTCAGATTAGAACCCATTACTCGAATCTGTCAGTTCAATTGGGCTAACTAGTATAATTAACTTTTTATATGTAATAATAAACAACTATTTTTTTAAATTTTCAGTCTCAATGCGGTTATTTATGTACAAATCATACTGCCGTTGAAGCTCCAACCACGTTCCCAGACCTACAGCTGTTGCTTTGGCTAACTTAGCTGCTAAATAAGGCTTTATATCAACCTTTTCATTAAGGAAGTTTGATAATAGTCTTGACGAGATACCTAAACGAAGGGCTATTTCTTCGTTCGTCATGCCATCCATTTGCTTTGAGCAGTTTCGCTTGAAAAAATTTGAAGGGTGTTTCCTGAAACCTATATCAGGACGCTTCTTATACTTGAGCATAGCTAATGGTTTGCTCTGTACCACTTTTATAAAACTTAAATTAGTCTTTTTGGGCATATTCGCCTCCTAAAGGTTAATACACTTAATTGTAGGTGCTCCTTCTCCTTGATAAATATTCGAGATAAAGGGCTTCACTTGCTGGACGACATTTTTTAGCAACATCATCTAGCCAATTATAATATTCATTCAGTCGCTCAGCCGTCCATCCATCAGGTATAGCTGTAGCATTCGAACAGATATCAGCTAGCTTTATACGTTTAACAGAGTTAGGGGCAACTGAGAGCTTATTAAGGGCAGCAGCTCTTCGTTCTATTAGTGTTAACTTCTTGTCATCTGTTAAAGCGTTTACTAAGTCGATAACTTCGCTACCAAACTTTCTTGCAATCATCTTTCGTGTAATATTAGTATCTTCAATGCTGTCATGGAGTGCCGCAGCACATAACTCATGAACATCACTAACTTTCCCAACATCTATCAATAAATCAACGACTTCAAGTATGTGATTAATATAAGGAGTAGCATCAGACTTTCTTCGCTGATTTGAATGGTATGTTGCGGCTAACAAAAGGGAGCCTGATAATAGTTCAAGTCTTTTCATTCAAAAATGTATCACCTAGAGAGATATACCAAATCATTAATTCGTGCAATATCTTGCAGCTCATAAACTCGGAACATCAGGGTACTATTAAGCTTTTCAATTTCTTTTAAAGCAACAATCGCGTCATCACGTTCCTTCCGGTACTTTTCCTTTAATTCACGTTCTTTTTTTAACTTACACTTTAAAACTTCAACTGCCGTTAAGCTATTTTTATCATTAGCCGATACATCAAGTACTGAATCATAGCTCTGATTGAACTCTTTGATTAAAGGCTTAGCACGCTCAACGAAATCTTCAAATTTATGAATGTAGCTATGCCCTAAACCAGCCTCATTATTGATTCGGTTTAAGCTTAATTTACCTGCTTTTCTCACACGCTCAGGTTTGCCATCTAATAGACGTTTTAACGCAGCTTCTAAACGAGCCTGCGTGGTATTTCGTGAAACCATCTTATACCTCTTTTATATCCATAACACCTTTAACAACGTCGTAAAACTCTTCATATCTCAAGTTATGTTTTTTGATAGTCAATTCATTACGCAAGATCTTCTGCTTCATGCCTATCAGTATACTATTCATCATAGGGTCACCTGTATTCATATCTCTAAAGCTTTGAATAAGTCGCTTATTCTGGCGAAGAATTACCTTAGCTTCTTTGTCTGTTACTACTTGGTGCTCACATGGTTTTATCTCACCCGCAAACTGACCAATACCACATACGCGGCTACACTTAGTATTCATGCAGTAACCGCCTGTAGGAAGTTTTACAACTGAGAGCGTGCCGTTACTTACCAAAGCTTTGATCTCTTCACGGCTCATGTAAACCTTATGCCCATCTTGCAACTGCTTAAACTTATCTTCTGCTATACGCTCACCGCCAGCACCACTCAAAGTTTCCGATTTGTTGAAGATGTCATCGAAGATGTCGACACCCATTTCGATACCTTCTTTGTTCATCTTTTCAAGCAGTTCGTGATCCATCAATACATCTTCCATAGCCTGTAAACTAGCGTTGTTTGCGTAGTAGTTGGACATTTGAAGGTTGCTATGTTTGTACTGGAACTTAATAGTTGTAGCTGAGCCAAAACCATAGCGCTTGAAGAATACCGCGAAGCTACGACGAAAGTCATGTGCTGTGAGCTTAGGTAGAGTTCCACCTATCTTCAATTGCCCCTCACGGCTTGGATTAAGACGGTTAAACTCTTCCACATCGGCTTGCGTCGCTAAAAAGCCTGAGCTTTGTATAAAACTATTAAATTTTCTACTCATATCCTGTATGCAATAGTTCGACTTAACTGCTGATGCTTTAAGACTTAAAAATGCACTGGTAATTTGCCTTGCACGATGGGCGTATACTTGGGTGCTTACTAGCCCACCTCTTAGGTCGTCATTATTCTTCTCTTCGTAGGTATCGCGTAAAAACTGCGTCATGTCGTGCGCCAACTCTAGCGCGTCTTTCGCCACTTCACTTGTCTGCCATGTTTCTTGAATGACCTGCCCGTTTCTTTTCGTTTCTTCTCCACGAAGTGTGGGGATTTTATTTCCCCCTATTTCCTTATAACTATCTTTGTTCATACTCGCTAGTTCACCAAAGCGCACACCACTGAACGCGAGACAAACTATCGCACATGAAAGCTGTATCCTACCTAACTCGCGCCCGTCCCGTGTCAATCTAAAATTTGGGATACCATTTGATAGCGCCATAATTCGAGAGTTAATTCTATTGTTGAATGTATACACAGGACGAGTTGCATCGCGACGCTCATTTTCTTCAAGATAGATTTTCTCAAGCTCTGCTTGCGCATCGTTCATAATGTAACGATATGGGTGGTAGGTTTCCACTGTTTCAAGTGCAGAGGCAATAATGCGTTGGTACATGCTAATCGGGATTGCAATATGCTGCTCAACCTCTTTTACCACCCAACCTGTAATTTCAAGGCCATTCACCTTTATTACGCACAAACCCGACTTATTAAATAGATTTAGTACGGTTATTATATTGTTGGCAGTGGTTTCACTGAGTTTTGATTCTTGTATGTGTTTTTTCAGTTTCACTTTAAATATCTTGTATACGCGATCATCTGAAAAGCTTGCCCAGTCAGCATTTTTATTGACAAGCATGATATGCGACAGCCCAAGCTTCCAGCTCATTACTTGACTTAGAGAAGCTAGCTCTCCTTCTAGCTCTTTGTACATTTTACTTAAAAAGGCCAGTGTTGATTGAATATCTGCTCGGAAGGCTTCATCAACCGCTTTAAAAGAAATAACTGAGCCGCCATTAACCCGAGTTTTTTCTTGCCCTGAGAAATCCCACAGTAGGTCAAACACACGACTCAGAGGCGCTTCGTCTGGATGTTTCGTTACCACGTAATTCTCATTATAACTAGGTACAACGTTTAATCTCATTTGAGTTGAGCTGTTCATCCGAATATCTCCAACAGGTCGTTTAGGCTATACACATTTGAATATAGCGGGTGTGGCTTCTCTTTCGACACTTCAAGGGCTTGGTTGTAGTTAGCTTTATTTTTCTCTTGAAAGCCTTCTAAAACACTAGTTATTGTTTGCAAGAGGTCTGTATACTTGCGCTCAGGCATTGAATTTATAGAGGGCGTTTGTAGCAACTGTTTCAGTGTTTCTTTGAAGCTCAGCATTAGCCATATATCATCGACATCAGTTACAAACGCATGCTCGTCACAACTAAAGCACTGTAAAAAATCAGTACAAACTTCTTCATGCTTGTCTGTAATAACCCCTGCCTTCTTTAAAGATTTATTGATAAGAGATGCTGCTCCTTTACGGTTATCGTTGCATCGAGTTCCAGTAGGGGTTCGTGCCTCATGCGTTCGGTCTTCACCCTTTCTCAACCTTTGATACTCGTAATCATCTAAAATATCACCATGGTAAAACTTCGCTTCCTCAACGGCTTCGTTAACATCCTGACCTCTCACTATTGATAGTTTGGCGCTCATAGCCGCGCTTAAGTTCTTCGCATGTTCTTTTGTAGTTCCGTGAATGTACGTCCGTGCTGTTACTTCCATTGAGTTATTATTGCTCATAGCAACGAGGTACACTGACTCGGTAACACGGTATAATGTATCCGACTTGGTTTTTCTAAGTTTAGAAGGGGTTATTTCTGTTAGCCCCATGCGTGCTAATAGGCCGTTTATTGTTCGATATGCTTTCCCTTGGGTTTGATTATATGAAACAACCTCATTGTCTTTAGTGAAATAAGGGAACAAGTATGCTTCCTCATCACCCTCTGCCATGATTTTTGCCACATTAAGCCAAGACTCAATAAATCTTTTCGCATGTGTACTGAACCCCATTGCGTTATCTTGCTCTTGGTAGCCTGCGCGCCCCTTAACCGAATTTAAAATAAAGTTACCGCCTTGCACCTCTTTAAACGATACATCAGCGATTCGCATTCCAGCCAATGGCTTAGTATTCATACCTGTGAACATATAAGTCAGCATCATGGCAACTTTAGTGATAATGTTATTGGGGTGTACTTGGCATAGAGCCTTTTTGAATACACCTCTATAGCCTGCAAGAGTACGACCTTTTAGCTTACGTTTGGTAGCTTCTTTTTCAACTAGCTCTTCATCATACAAAGGATGCAGATCAGGCGTTGTCTTTTCATTAAAGTGTTTTAATAGAACGTTATATGCCCTAAAAAGCGCTTTAACCGTAGGTTTAAGCTCACTTTCTAAATCCAAAGCCTTGTGGTGTTGCATTGAAGCTCTCACCCCCTTTATAGTCGGCAGCCGTGCAGCCTCTTGGCTATGATTGGTTTGTCTTAGGAGCCATGAAATAACACTTTTTCGTTCCCTATAGTTAGGTATCGACATACTCCCTAACTTATTTTGCTGCTGGCACCACCCCATGTAGGTGTCGATTAGCTCGATGGCTAGGTAACCGTCTTTGGGAACCTGCTGGTTTGTAGCATCTATCCACTTAAGATAATGTGTTAATCCATAAAAATGACCTAACGTGGTACGGTTCACGTTTTCGCTCATTAGTCGGTAACACTCACGAACAAAATCATCCCGACCAGCATCAATCAATTCCTGTCCTGTTTTAAATTCTTGCCCCTTAACACTTATCGCTGGGCATCCTTTGTATTTCAAACGCTTAAAATAACCACATCCTGTCCCTTGTACCTTAATCACCATATCCTCAATTCGAAGTGGCTCAACCGTCGCCTTTGGCGCGACCATCTCTTTCGAGGGAAGTAATGATTTACGTTTATTGCTCATCGTTCATCTCACCGTGTGTCAGGTCACTATCGTCTACATCAATGCAATCAAACACACCTAAGTAATCTAAAACGTCCTCGTAGATTTCATCGCCTGTAGGCTCATCCTGAGCGATTTTTAAGTACATTAGCGTCGTAGCTTCTTCTTCATGGCCTAAGCATTCTGAAACCTGCGCAAGCGCAATATCTGACGTTGTCTTGCGTAATAAAGTTCTGAACAGGGTGACAGCGAAGGTAGAACGTAAGTTATGTATGGTTCCTTTAATTTTACGACCTGTTTTCTTCTCTACGGTTGCACGTACTTCATTCCAACGAGTGTTCGCTTCTGTGGGTTTTGTGAAAAGCGGTACACCCGTTTGACTGATAAACAGATATTTTTTGTTCTCGTGAATACTATCTTCCGCAGCGAAGAACGCCTTATTACCCTCAACTCGTTTTACCTCACAAAGAGCTTTAAATTTTGCTAAGCGCTTCTGATAACGGTCACTTCGACTGTAGTTGTATAGCAGGCGCATAGTGCGAGTTGGGATAATAGTGCGACGTGATTTATTACCGCCACCTTTAGTCTTTGTAAGCGAACCGTACTCACCGCCAACACCGATACGCATTAGGGGTTTTGTAAGATCGGGGGGAACAATTTGACCTAGATGAAGGCTTGCTACCTCTTCTTTTCGTAAACCTGTATAACGCGACACAAGGAAAAATAAACAAAACTCAATGGGCAGCGACACCAACTTCAATTCACCTCCGACGTTCTTAACAACTTTTTGTGTATCCGTCAGAATTTTTTCAACTTGCTTCCATTCGCTATTTGCTAAAGGGCGCAAGTCTCGACGTGAAGAAGGTAAAGCGCCGCCGTCGTTTTTCTTAGATTTACCAAAATTCAAACGTAAGTCTGTCGTGTGGATATCAATAGCCATATAAGCCTGCATGCTTGTGCCACCTGCTGTGAAGTGGAGTGGGATAACTTCATGCTCGAACGGTTTATTATTAAACTCGTAACCACTACGCAGGTGAAATGAGTAAAATTTCGTAACGGCGTTCATATAGGCTGTTGCAGTCGTTCTAGCTATGCGACGGCTTGGATCACTTTCATCTAACACCGCTTTTTTTAATGCTACACGGTACTGATAAGTGATTTTTTTACTTTTTGTCGGTGGAAACCAATCCCATCTAGGTCTAGGTAGATCGACTAACTCGTCGTAAAAGTCTTCGTCATATCCTTCATCCCAAAGTTCTTGTGAAGCAATTAAAAAAGAAAAAAAGTGAACTAAGCCTTTACTGTACTGATCTGATTCTTGTTTATCTTCGTCTATGTGGTGAGCTAAGAGGAATCTATTTACATAATCCATCGGCTCATAAGAAGTGACTTTGCCTGACTCGTCGCGACCAACAAGGTTTAATAAAGTAACTCTTTTTATATAGGTAGGTGATTGCTTGGAATACTCAACAGAAAGCTCCCCGTGTTCATCAACTGAAACTAAGGGGGTCCGATACGTGTAAGGTTTAATTTCTGTTGTTTTTATTTCATAGTAAACTTTCATATACAATCACTCTGAAATCGTTAAAAGTCGAGTGAATGAATAGAAAGCAACAAAATTTGGCTGTGACGAGTCCCCAAAATGTAAAAAGGCAAACAATTCTTCGAGCCACACAGCCTGATAGTGCAATTTTTTTTGTGATTTGGGTGTAAACATTGAATCCGCCTTTCATACTGGCGGACAAAACTCATGCCGCCAAGGTTAATACTTGGTTAAACATAAGTCTCGATTCGGAAGGTTGTAAGTGTATCTCTATATACTAGAATTAATAATATGACGATTAATTTTATTTATCAACAAAACTTTTCATTACAGCTATTGAAGACAAAACTTTGACTTATTGGCATCTGCATCAAGAGCATTCCAAATTAATTCAATTAAGCCAGCTTTTGGCTTCCCTGATGCGACCTTTGACAGATGATCCTTTTGAACTTGAATTTCAAACTTCTTATTAACTTCCATGTTAATTTCTCAGCACTCTTTATTTTACATACAGTATATGCAGATTTATATAACAACAACTACTTATATCGATTGTCTCTTTAACAATTAATGTATTGAGTGTAATTATGTAAACAGGAAGCCAAAGCTCCCTGTAACAGAATGATAATTAGATAATAAGTAAGCAAAAGCCCCCACACTAACATCACTAAACCCGAATTAAGTTTCACAACTTAAAAAGTGTATAGTTACTCTTTAGTGTAAATAACGTTAGGGTGATCGTCCCAGTCGTCATCCCAATCATCATCGTCTTGAGATGTTGCTTTCTGATGGTAAGTATCCCACTTAAATTCAACTTCTTCTTTCTCTTCTTCAGCGAATTTTTCTTTCGGCATACTATCAAGCAGCGCCATGATGTCATGACATAATGCTTGGGTATTTTGCTTATTTGCTGCAGAGATGCGGTAAACATTAGTTTCTTCACCTAGCTCTTGAGCAATCTCATTACATAGCGCTTCAGCTTCATCTTCCGGCAATAAATCAATCTTATTGAAAACTAACCAACGCGGCTTTTCTGCAAGTTTAGGGCTGTATTGGTGCAGCTCGTTAATAATTGCAAAGGCATTATCCACAGGGTTAGTGCCATCAACTGGCATAATATCAATAATGTGTAGTAATACACGACAACGCTCTAAGTGCTTTAAGAAGCGAATACCAAGGCCTGCACCTTCTGAAGCCCCTTCAATAAGACCTGGAATATCAGCAATCACAAATGATTTATTTGCATCAGGACGAACCACGCCTAAGTTAGGAATTAGCGTCGTAAACGGATAATCCGCCACTTTTGGTTTCGCTGCTGAAACACTGCGAATAAACGTTGATTTTCCGGCATTTGGTAAGCCAAGTAAGCCAACATCTGCAAGTAACATTAACTCTAAACGTAGGCTGCGAACTTCACCAGGTGTACCTAGTGTCTTTTGACGTGGTGCGCGGTTAGTACTTGATTTAAAACGTGCATTTCCCAAGCCATGGAAACCACCTTTCGCAACTACAATTTTTTGACCATGTTTAGTTAAATCACCTAGTGACTCTTCAGTGTCAACGTCAGTGATACGCGTACCTACAGGTACTTTAAGCGTCAAATCAGCGCCCTTTTTACCTGTCATGTTACGGCTTTGGCCATTTGTGCCGCGCTCTGCTTTATGAAAACGCTCAAATTGATAGTCAATTAAGGTATTTAAGTTTTCATCGGCTTGTAGATAAACGCTGCCGCCATCGCCGCCATCGCCGCCATCAGGACCGCCGTCTGGTACATATTTTTCACGTCGGAAAGATACGACACCGCTGCCGCCATCACCCGCGTCACAACGAATTTCTACTTCATCTACAAACTTCATGATTACTCACTTTAAGATTGGCTTGTTAATAACTCTATTATATACCTAAGCCCTTCTGATTGCAGGCTTAGCTTAGATATATATTTATACGCCTTATTATTTGCCTTAAAACAAAAAACCCCGCAAAGGCGGGGTTTTTCAAATATCGAGATGATTACTCAGCTACGATATTTACGTATTTACGGTTTAAAGGACCTTTCTGTTCGAATTGAACTTTACCATCTGCTTTTGCGAAGATAGTGTGGTCTTTACCGATACCTACGTTTGCGCCAGCGTGGAAACGAGTACCACGTTGACGAACAATGATGCTACCCGCTAGAACTGATTCGCCACCAAAACGCTTAACACCTAGGCGTTTGCTTTCTGAATCGCGACCGTTACGAGTACTACCAGCTGCTTTTTTATGTGCCATTTCTCAGTACCTCTAATTAAGCGCTAATGCCAGTGATTTTAACTTCAGTGAACCATTGACGATGGCCCATTTGCTTACGAGAATGCTTACGACGTCTAAATTTAACAATCTTCACTTTCTCACCGCGACCGTGTGAAACAACCTCAGCTGTTACTTTACCACCGTTTACGAACGGTACACCGATCTCGATTTTCTCACCATCAGCAACTAAAAGTACTGAATCAAATTCAACTGCTGCACCAGTTTCAACGTCTAATTTTTCAAGACGAATTGTTTGACCTTCAGTCACACGGTGCTGTTTACCACCACTTTGGAAAACCGCGTACATAATTAACTCCGTCTGTGCGCCCTCAAATCGACGCAACTAAAATATTCTTCAATAGGGCGCGAAGTTTACGCTAATGCGCAAAAACTAGCAAGCCTCTTTTGCTATAAAATGAATAAAAAATAGCTGCATTGAGAGCAATTCAATATTTTTCCTTATTCTATCCTAAAAACAACGTATGCCAAGCGGTTTTTACGATCTCATGACAATTAAATTAACACGTCAAAAGCGCCGTTAAATAAATGCAAGCATGTTTACTATTCAACCAAACAACTACAATTAACTGTTCAAATTTGATTTAAAATAAAAAACTTTACAGTGTTTTTTTACTGAATCAGCACAAAATATCGAGCAAGTGCTTTTTTTGTTGTACAATCAGCCTCGTATACCCATAAATATTGGCTCGGAGATCAATGGATATAAAAGCTATCCAGACGTTAATCGATCATGAGATGAATGACGTCAATCAACTTATACATGCCCAAATGCGCTCAGATGTCGCATTGGTCAATCAACTCGGTTTATATATAGTAAACAGCGGTGGTAAGCGTGTTCGCCCTATGTTGGCCATTTTAGCAGCAAAAGCTTTAGGCTATGAAGGTAAAGACCACATTACACTGGCCACTATCATCGAATTTATTCACACTGCAACTTTACTGCATGATGATGTTGTTGATGAGTCACATTTACGTCGTGGTACGCCTACAGCAAATGCTGAGTTTGGCAATGCCGCTAGCGTGCTAGTTGGTGATTTTATTTACACACGCTCATTTCAGTTGATGGTTGGTCTTGGTAAAATGCCAATCATGGAAATTTTAGCTGATGCAACGAATGTCATTGCTGAAGGTGAAGTATTACAGCTAATGAACTGTAACGATCCTGACACCACAGAACAAAGCTATATGCAGGTCATTTACAGCAAAACAGCTAAGTTATTTGAAGCAGCAACTGGCCTTGCAGCAATTATCACTGAACAAGATGATAAAACGCTTGAGGCATTAAACCTTTATGGCATGCATTTAGGAACAGCCTTTCAGCTTGTTGATGATGTGCTTGATTACAACGCCGATGCTGAGCAACTTGGTAAAAATATTGGTGATGATTTAGCCGAGGGTAAACCTACCTTACCGCTTATTTATGCCATGCAAAAAGGCACGCCAGAGCAAATCAAGCTCGTTCGTGAAGCAATTGAACTTGGCAATGGTATGGATCACCTAGACAGTATTCTTGAGGCGTTAGCTGATACCAAAGCACTTGAGTTTACAATGCAAAAGGCAGAGCAAGAGGCAGATAAAGCCATCGCCTGTATTGCATTTTTACCAGAAACGCCATACAAGCAAGCATTAGAGAGCTTGGCACGCATCGCCGTTGCCCGCGATCATTAAACTCTATTTATTCGAGCCATTAAAAAAGCCTGCATATGCAGGCTTTTTTGTTTTAGGTGCTTTAATAGCACCTATCATCTATCGAAATTAACCGTTGATGAAATCAACACCTTCTTGGATGTCTTTATTAAGCGTTTCAAGCATGTCGTTTTTAGCTTGCTCTTCGAAAGCGCTTAATTCACCGTAAGAAAGAATTTCTTCAACACCGTTCTTACCTAAACGTACTGGGTGTGCAAAGTATGCTGCGTCACCGTTTTCAACTGCAACGTATGCGTAATCAACCACTTCTTCACCTTGTAAGCCTTTAACTAAAGACATACAGAAACGTGCTGCTGCTGCACCCATTGAAAGAGTCGCTGAACCGCCACCCGCTTTAGCGTTAACAACTTCAGTACCTGCGTTTTGGATACGTGGAGTTAATGCTGCGACTTCTTCGTCAGTGAAAGTAACACCTTCAACTTGAGATAGAAGAGGAAGGATTGTAGTGCCTGAGTGGCCACCGATCACTGGAACTTTAACGTCAGTAGCGCTTAAACCTTTAAGTTCAGCAACAAATGCTTCTGAACGGATCACGTCAAGTGTTGTGATACCGAATACACGGCCAGCATCGTAAGTACCCGCTTTTTTGAATACTTCAGCAACGATTGGCACAGTGCCGTTTACTGGGTTAGTAATGATACCAACTAACGCTTTAGGACAGTTTTTAACGATGCCTTCAGCTAATGTTTTGATGATACCTGCGTTTACGTTGAAAAGGTCCGCACGGTCCATACCAGGCTTACGCGGCATACCCGCTGGGATAAGAACGATATCACAACCAGCTAAAGCATCGTCTAGGTTATCAGCACCGAAACCTTCAACTTTAACGTCTGTTGGGATGTGAGAAAGATCAACCGCTACACCAGGAACAACAGGGGCAACATCGTATAATGATAATTCAGAACCTGCAGGTAAACTTGTTTTTAATAATAAAGACAATGCTTGGCCGATACCGCCAGCTGCGCCTAAAACAGCAACTTTCATTGGAATTCTCCGTAATTTGAGGTAGGAAATATTTGTGGCCCTAAAGATAATGAAATTAGCGACTAAAAACAAATTTATCCTGCTTATTTCGCGTATAATTTCGACCATAGTTGTAAACTATACTGTAAACACACAGCATTTAGGGCGAGAAATGTAAACTAGTACTGCATAAGTATGCAGAGTTGTGTAGAATTACTTCACGTTTTATGACTACAGATACGGCAACATGCAACCACAAGACAAACAAGAAGCACTAATCAAAGCGTTCAAAGCGCTATTAAAAGAAGAAAACTTCGGCTCACAAGGTGAGATTGTCGAAGCATTAAAAGATCAAGGCTTCGACAACATAAGCCAAAGTAAAGTCTCTCGCATGTTAAGTAAGTTTGGCGCGGTACGCACCCGTAATGCAAAACAAGAAATGGTGTATTGCTTACCCGCTGAAATGGGAGTACCAACAGCGAAAAGCCCATTGCGTCAACTCGTTATCGATATTATGCATAACGAAATGATGATTATTATTCGTACCAGCCCAGGTGCAGCACAACTTATCGCGCGCTTACTAGACTCATTAGGTAAAGCTGATGGGGTACTTGGTACAATTGCAGGTGACGACACAATTTTTATCGCTCCTGCAAAGATTTCTGAAATAGATGTCACGCTTGATCGCGTGCGCACTTTATTCGATACAGTTTAAAGCTGCTTCAAAAAGTTTACTGACGGGGCGAAAAACGCCGACCCCATATCGGCTTGAGTAAAATCAAGCCAATGGTCGTAGCAATCGCCCTGCCCCAAGCGACTCTTTAATACCTGCTCAAACGCATCACCTTGCGCGGCACATGACACCATTAAAATACCCTGCTTATGAACATCACCAAACGGCATGCTCTGATTAAGTATCAACGGCTGGCCATTTTCATCTTTTAGTTCACTACGAACTGCATGACTAGTTTCGAGTGCAGGCATAATTAAGGTGTTATCAAGCCGAGTACGCCCCATAATTTGCTCTTGCTCTGATAACGACAAATGTTGCCAAACACTTAAATCGTGCACAAAGCGCTGAACATGAATGTAGCTGCCTTGATCTTCAAAATGCCCCGGTCTGTCTATCAATGCCGTACTGCGTTTTTGTCTACCATGAGGGGTGTCACCCGCATAAATAAAGCCGTTAAAGTCGCGGCCATCTAAAAAACGAAAGTTACGCACTTGCTCCACAAGCTCTACATCTGGCGTAAATAATTTCAGGATCTGTAGGGCAAAAAGATGATTAACATCTTCACGGTCTGAACGAATTTGTACAAATAAATCAAATGGCTGTGCACTCATAACATGTTCACTATGAGTCACATTAGGAAAGCTTTGTAATTGACTTGGAATAAACTCAGGCAAAATATGCGGCCAATATTGCGCACCAAGCGCAACCACGCACGACAGCATGGCTTCTGAGAACTGATCCGCAAACTCATCTTGAATGACGCTCACGCGTTTTAGCTTTTTACGTAATGACTCGTCATGGCCATCATAAACATTAAAAAACAGGTGCAAACCATGTAAGTTTGCTTCAGCACAAATCCCAGATTGCGCTTGCGCCATAGTGAATCCTTAGCTTCTCGTTATTTGCACCTAGCCAAGAATTCAAGATTGTTAAGCAGTACTAATCATGAAAAAAATTGACTGTGTGCGGCATTATTTTTATTTTTACAGGCTGCTCAACTGCAAACACGCGGTCTTGCTCTGCAGCGACTTCACACTCCTGCCCCGCTATATTCACACGATAAACATAACGTGTGCCTATAAAGCGTCTGTGCAAAATTGTCAGGCTATTTTCATCACTCTGATCAGCTTCACATAACTGAATATAATGAGGCCGTACATAAACTTGCCCTTGTTTGTGAGCACTGTTATTTACTGTGAGTGAATGTATTACACCAAACGCCGTTTCGTATTCAGTTGGCGTTAAGACTTTCGCCGTTAAGTATATGCCTGTACCAAGAAACTCTGCAACCTCCTTTGAGTTAGGTTGGCTAAATAACTGTTCTGATGAGCCTTGTTGGGCTATTTTTCCACCATGCATTACAGCCAAGGTGTCAGCAAACGCAAACGCCTCTTCCTTCGAATGGGTAACAAACACTGCAGATACTTGCTGAGCTTTAATGATACGGCGGATGTCGGCAATTAACTCAAAGCGAACCTGCGTATCGATATTAGAAAATGGCTCATCAAGTAATAACAAGCTGGGTTTATAAGCAAGCGCACGAGCAATTGCAACACGCTGTTGTTGACCACCTGATAATTGATGCGGATAACGTTCTGCACAGCCAGTTAACTTAACTAAGCTCAGCATTTCATCCACGCGATCACGCTTTTGCGACTTACTCATATTGGTTAAACCAAATGCAATATTGTCGCTCACCGATAAGTGAGGAAATAACGCGTAATCTTGAAACATCATGCCAATATTACGTTTTTCTGGTGCAACAAAATGCTTATCATCATTAACGACTAGCGAATCAATACTCATAAAACCTTGTGAGGGCTCTATAATTCCGGCAATCGCTTTTAAAGTCGTTGTTTTACCGCAACCACTTGCCCCAAGCAGGCAGACGATTTCGTCTTGTTCAACATTCAAGTTAAGCGCATCCAATACCTTAGTGCCATTGTATTGATAAGCTAAATTTTTAATTATCAAATGACTCATGAGTGATTTTGCTCCATCGAACGATTAACGAAATACAAAGGAATAAGCCCGACTAACACAATAAATAGGGCTGAGATAGACGCTAACTCTAACTGCTCATCACTAACATATTGAAAAACATGAGTTGCAAGAGTTTCAAAATTAAACGGTCGTAATAACAAGGCCGCGGGTAGCTCTTTCATACATTCAATAAATACCAGAAGCCCAGCGGTTAAAATGCCGCGTTTAAGTAAAGGCAGATGTACTTTATACAAGGTTTGAAATGCACTTTTACCCATAGATTGACTTGCCATATCAAGAGAAGGGCTAATACGTAAAAAACTGCTTTCAAGGGCGCCATGTGCAATCGCGTAAAAGCGCACAATATACGCAAAAATCATCGCAAATAATGTCCCACTCAGAAGTAAGCCCGGCGATAAACCTATTGGTTCAAGCCATTGATTAAGTGCATCATCAATTTGTGTTAGTGGTAACAATACCGCAATCGCCAGTACCGTACCCGGTAGCGCATAACCCGTACTTGCTAAACGCCCCGGAATAAGTGGATACGCTTGTTTAGCAATACGCTGATAAAACAGTACCAACAAGCTAAGAAGGATTGTCACTAGGCTGACAACAATGGCGACTTTAAAGCTCTGCCAAGCATAATTAAAAAATGCCCCATTCCATGCTTCATCCGCATAAACAATGGCGTATTTAACAAGCACTCCAACTGGCAAGATAAAAGCAAGTACCAGCACAACTGTGCAGACTAAACTTGCAGCCCATGCTGTGCTACCTTTTAAGCGATATAAGGTTGCGCTGTTAATGCTCGACTGGCGTTCATACACAGCTTGATTACGACGACTAAAGCGCTCAACCATAATAGTGAGAAACAAAATAAGCAGCATAATGCCTGATATTTTTGCCGCAGCGGTTAATGAATAATAGCCAAGCCAGGTATCGTAAACAGCGGTCGTTAATGTGCTCACTGCAAAGTAATTAACAGTGGCAAAATCAGCCATAGCTTCCATACTGATTAACGTAACTCCTGCCACAATTGCCCCTCGACCAAGCGGTAAACTTACCCGTAAAAAGCTTTGTAATGGCGATAACCCCATTAACTGACTAGCTTGCACTAATTTAAAAGATTGCTCTCTTAAGGCCGTTTTAAAAATAAGATAAAGATACGGATACAGCACTAATGCAATCATAATAATTGCACCCGGCAAAGTTCGAATATCAAAAAACCAATAATCATCGGGTGACTGCCAATCAAACCAGTCCCTGAGCGCAATTTGCACAGGCCCAGCATAATCAAGTAAGTCCGTATAAACATAAGCAATGAGATAAGTTGGCATTGCCAAAGGCAGCATCAGTGCCCATTCAAAGTGTTTTCGACCAGGAAATTCACAGTACGCAGTCAACCACGCAAGCGGCAGCGCAATAACACAGCTCAATAGCCCAACCCCAGCTATGAGTACAAGGGTATTACGCGTGTAGTCCCACAAAACAGTATCGAATAAATGCTGAAAGACATCCGAACCACCTTGCAGAGATTCAAACAATAAAAAACCTAGCGGCGTAACAAGTAGCAAACCGATTAGCCAAGCCAATACTTGCCAACGCGACAACGAAAACTTCACATGCATAAGTGGATTAATACCAGATAAAATAAAAGCTGTTAAAAAACAGCTTTTATAAAAGACGAGGAAAAACCTCGTTATAAGTCAAACTTTACTTCGTCAATAAGCTTTAACGCAACAGGACGGTATTTACTTATTTCATCAAGAGCAAGACTATCTTCTTTAAACTCACCCCATGACGCAACCATCTCAGACAATGCAACCCCTTGCTTTACTGGGTATTCCATATTGACCGAAGCATACATATTTTGCGCTTTATTGTCGGTCATATACTCAATCAGTTTCAAGGCATTTTCCGGATTTTTAGCATATCGCGTCATAACAACACCCGAAACATTAATATGTGAGCCACGATTGGTTTGGTTTGGAAAGTTAATATTAACCGCTTCGGCCCATGACTTTTGCTGCTCATCTTGCATCATTTTACCAAAATAGTAGCTGTTGCCTAATGCCAGATCACATAACCCTTCTTTCACAGCTTTGACTTGCGCTCTGTCGTTACCTTGTGGCTTACGTGCTAAATTGGCTTTAACGCCCTCTAACCATTGTTTAGTTTTTGCTTCGCCATGGTGCGCAACCATAGAAGCAACTAAACCTAAATTGTATGGATGCTTACCTGAGCGAGTACAGATTTTGCCTTTATATTTGGGATCAGCCAAATCTTCATAACTTAAATCAGCGAGTGCGCCAACACGCTCTTTTGAAGAGTAAACATTACGAACTCGTTTCGTTAAAGCGATCCATTGGCCGTCAGCATCACGAAATGTGCTAGGAACATTTGCATCTATAACATCGCTTTTTATTGATTGAGTTAAGCCAAGATCTTCTAATTGAATAAGTGCGCTAAAGTTTGAAGTAAGCACCAAATCTGCTTTGCTGTGCTTACCTTCACGTTTCACACGTTCAATTAAGCCTTTTTTCGCAAACACCACATTGGTTTTAATACCAGTCTGCTTGGTAAAGTCATCTAAAATTGGCTGAATTAAGAATGGTTGACGAAACGAGTAAATATTAACCACATCTGCAGAAAGTGCTGACGTACTCATTAAAGTAGTCAAAATCAGTAAGGCTGTTTTTTTCATTGTTGGCACCTAAATAATAACAATTATCAAAATATTTTACCTATACTCTGCTAAAAGTGCACCCGTTTAATTCCCCCTATAACTTTACGTACTGCCATTTGAGAACTTACTTGTAAGATATATCTCACCTAAATGGCAGTTATTGAGTAAAAAAACTCGAAAAACCGCCCCTAAAAAAGCTTAAAGCATTGATAAATAGTGGTTTATTATTAATTACAATAATGTAACCGTTATTTTAATTGCGATTTTGACCTATTCGATGCTCACTAATTCCCTATACTTATATACAACAACTAAGCAAGAAGCTTAATGAGTAAACGGATATGGAAGTATTACTCATAAAACCGCGGAATAAGGTTCATTAGGATAAAAAGGAACTAAGGACAGGCTCAGGAAGAGTAACGCAATGGAATGACACACTAAGGACAACATCAGGATGATGTGAAATGGCATAACAACAGGACGTTGTTATACAGGATGTTTCAAAAGTGGATTAAAGGACAGGCCGAAAGGTATCGCAATGGAATTGCTAACATATGGATAGTGTCAGGACGACGCGTAAAGGATAGGTAAAGAAATTACCCGCATGGATGTAAAGGAGTGACAAGGAAACAAGGCTGGAAAGCCTTACATTGCATAGAACCAAAAAGTAAAGTGCAATCGCATGGATAGGCAAAGTTTAGGGAGTTGATTAGATTCAATTGCAGGATGCAAAAAATTAAGAAGATTCCGCAAGCGCGACTAGCAATAGTTCGCGCTTTTCTTTTGCCTGAAAATAGTTATTCCAATCCGCAATAATACTTAATCATTTTGAGGGATTAATTAAGCAAATTAGTATTACTCTGGGCGTCCTTTATTTCGCTTTCCTAGTAAATATGCATCCCTAAACTTTATAAAGTGCGTTTCGAGCTTTTGTGTAGCATCTACTTCACCAGCAAGCGCAAGCACCATTATCGCGACCTCAGCTGTACCAAGTTGATGCTCATGTGGAGCAACTCGTAAACGATAATCTGAAAGCTTTTCTGGGGTAATAGACAATACAGGTAAGTTATCTAAATAAGGGCTTTTGCGAATCATCTTTTTTGCTTCACGCCAAGTACCATCTAAAAAGATAAACAATGGGCGCTTACCTTGCTGTGGCGATACTTCATCGATTACTCGCGTTTCATCTTCAACATCACTCGCCGGAAAAATCACCATAGGCTGATATTGTGGGTCTTGTAATAAGGCTAATAATGCGTGATCAGGTTCTGTTCTGTCCCACTTAAAGGCATAGTTTTCAGGAATAATTTCAGCAATCAAGCGCCCTGTATTCGATGGTTTAAAGCTTTCATTATGATACATCAGTAAACACACTGCAGCATTACACTGCGCTTGTTCAACACCTTCACAAATGCAATAGTTTTCAGCTAATAAACAACGCTCACAACGAGTAAGCTTTGCACCTCGTGCTTTAAATTCGCGCCTTGATTCGCTCATTTGCTGCGCGCGAAGCGCTAAAACTGCGTTATTAAAAATATTAGCCACTGTGATTACCGAAAAATTAAACGGCGCATATTGTAGCTAAAATTAATAGTAATAGAAATCTACCATCTAATGATGAGTTATTTTTATACCAAGGCTAACAACCTTACTAATGTCATCTTTGTAAGTTCACCCATTTGTTCATGATTACTTAAAGCATACACAGCACCTTCAACGGCACTCTCATCTATATCTTTACGAGACTCTAAAACACTGGCCCAAAGCACCAGATCATCAAAATCAATTTCACCATTAATGGCCCGCTCTAGAACTTGGCGAAATACTGTCTTGGTCAATATATATTCACCCTCTTGGCTATCTGGGCAGGCAGCAATTACAGTGATAGCCTCATCCCAAAGCTCCCCAAAACAAGCGAACTGACTTAATGCGTGTAATTTATCCATTTGCTATGCTTACCTTTTAAACTGACCGGTTAATCCTTGACTCAATGACAACCCTTACCTGCTCACACTGCGGTGCCTCATTAACATGTCGTGCTGATGATATAAATGCCTGCTGGTGTAACGAACTGCCTGCAATCTTACCTATTAATAATGCAACATCCTGCTTATGTCGTGAGTGTACTATAAAACAGATAAATATCTTTTTATCAAAACTATATGAACAGCCCCTGGCTGAGCAAATAGCCTTTGCGAAACCCTTTTACCAGCATGGTAATTTGATTGAAAACCTCGATTACACATTAGAAAACAACTATATGGTGTTTAGCCGCTGGTTCTTTTTAAAGCGTGATAAGTGCTGCACCAACGGGTGTACTCATTGTCCCTTCAATGACTAACGACTCCTCACTAGAGTATTTATTCAAATAACGTGAATTTTTTTGCAAATAAGACATGACGAAAAGAATAAAAATACATTATAATTGGATATAAATTCACTAATTCACTCTAGAATTACGCTTAAATTATTACCTTTGTTTAATTTTTGAGCATAAATTTACTACAACATAATCGGAATCAATCATGAACACCTTTAAGCCTGCTCTACTTGCAAGTGCAATTTCTGCGGTTTTAATCAATAGCAATATGGCGGTTGCAGCTGAAGATGCAATAGAAGTTGATAAATCAATTGAAACTATTCAAATCACTGCAACACGACGTGCAGGTTCAGTGCAAGATGCACCGCTTAATATCACAGCCCTAAATGGCGATGTAATTAGCGACCAAAACATTGGTGATCTTGAAGATGTCGCGCGCTGGGTACCAGGCTTAACAATTTCTGATCAAGGTGGCCGTGAAGGTTCTCCGATAATCGTTCGTGGTTTAAACACAAATACCTCTGATCGTATTTCTGATAGTGGCACAGTGGCCACTTATGTTGGTGAAATTCCACTTAGCATCGACTTACGTTTAACTGATGTTGACCGTGTAGAGGTGTTAATTGGTCCACAAGGTACACTTTATGGCGCGGGAACTTTAGGCGGTGCGATCCGTTACTTACTTAAGCAGCCCGATCTAGATCTAACAGAAGGTCAGGTTACAGGCGATGTATTTAGTATCAACGAAAGCGACGGCACCGGCGGTGAGTTTGGCGTGGTATTCAACACTCCGCTTATTGAAGAAAAACTCGCATTTCGTGCCAGCTTAAACTATTACGATAACCCTGGTTACATTGACTATACGCACGTTGTTCAAGAGCCTGGAGTGTCAAACCCGAACCCTGACTTTTCAGACAGCAGCGATGTAAACGCCAACTTAAAAAGCGTAAGCGATGTTAACGACGAGCAAATTACCACAGCACGTTTATCACTTCGTTGGCTTGCAACCGAAGATGTTGATGCAACACTTAACTACTTTTATCAAAAGCAAGAAAATGGCGGTAACTCAACATCGCAATACGGCTCACTTGCTGATAGCAGTGCGCTACAAGGCATCCCAGGAAAGTACGAAAACGTAGCTCGTGTACTTGAGCCTGGCGAAGAAGAAAACGATTTATTAAGCTTAGAAGTAAAAGCAGATCTTGGTTTTGCTGAGCTGGTATCTGCATCTGGTTGGTCTAGCTATGAACAGTCTGGTCAGCGCGATCAAACTGATCTTCTTTACGATATTTGGTCAGGTTATGCCGACTTCCCTTCTTTTGTTGGCTATACACACGACACCTCAGACCGTGATACGTTTACGCAAGAACTTCGTTTAGTTTCAAATAGCAGTAGCGCTTTTAACTGGATTGTAGGTGGCTTCTATAACAAAGTAGAAAGCTACTCAGATGATCGTGAGTACACGCCGGGTCTGACTGAGTACTGGGGTGGCGGCATTCCAAATGTTGAACAAGACCTTGAGTACATTCTAATTTCAGATAGTGAAACCACTGAAAAAGCACTTTTTGGTGAAATCGGCTACAGCATCACAGATCAGTTTGATGTAACTCTAGGTGCTCGTTTTTACGAATACGATGTATCAACAACATCAGGTTCTGCAACACCGCTTTACTCAGGGGATTTTGATTCACTCGATAATCTAGTTATGGAAAATGTAAGCGCCAGCGATAACGGAAACTTATTCAAGTTTAATGCTAACTATACATTCGATAATGGTGTGCTTGCTTACTTTACCGTGAGTGAGGGTTTCCGTATTGGTGGTGGTAACGGTATTGCCCCGTGCCCTGATGTACTACCTGAGCAACAAATTGTTTGTGCTCTACCAAACGAAGAAGATTACAAGCCAGATACAACAGTCAACTACGAGCTAGGCTTTAAGTCGTCATGGTTACGTAACCGCCTACACTTCAATGCAGCGCTATTTAATGTTGATTGGAAAGATGCGCAAGTTGGTAGCAGCACTGTAAATGGCCAAGAATTAATTACCTCGAACGCAGGCTCTGCTAATTCTAAAGGTGTTGAACTTTCTACTCGCGCAATGATTGGTGATAACTGGGCAGCGTATGCGACATACGCGTATGCAAAAGCTGAATTAACCGAAGATGCGCCTTACTTATTTGGTGTATTAGGCGACGACCTAGCGCAATACCAAAGCTACTATGATGGTGCTAAAGGCGACCGTTTACCGGGTGCTCCTGAGCATCAATTCTCATTTGGTCTTCGTTACGAGCAAGATATCCTAGGCGATAAACTATTAAGCGTAAACTACGGAATTACAGCGCAAAGCGATGTGATCACCAAAGTAGGCTTAAAAGCAGACGGCGAAGTATTACCGGGTTATGCATTAAGTAACTTATCTGCCAAAATTACTGGCGATATGTGGTCTGCAACGCTTTACGTAGACAACTTATTCGATAAATATGCATTCACTTCTGTACGTCGTGATAAGTCTTGGGCTGGTATGTCGCAATATGCTGAGCTTAATAAAGAGCTACCTGAGCTACAGCGTGTTTATGGTCACTACACCACTGCGCCTCGTACTATCGGTATGAAGTTTAGCTACAACTTTGAGCTGTAATTAAACATACCCATAAAAGCCTTGCCACCTTTAGGCAGGGCTTTTTAATAATTAAGTATTCTGGTGAATTGATATAATATGCGCTTATGCTAAATGATACCCAACAAGCGCTTCGCGCTCATATCCAACAGTTGTTAAGCAACAAGCAACTAAACGATGCACATTACCTACTTGTGCAGCGCCTAAAGCAAAATCCTGAAGACCACGTTTGTTACTTTTTACTCAGCGAAGTTAACACCGCAGCTGGTGATATCAACAAAGCGATTAAACTCCTTGAAAAAGCGCTAAGCCTAGCCTCTTTTGCGATTTACCATTTAGCCCTTGCCAAGTTATACGTACTGTTAGGCAAAGTAAGTAATGCAGCTGTACACTATCAAAGCGCGTTGCAAACAACTGACTTTAGCGCCGCTGACTTTGATACATTAGCTAATATTGCCACCCGTTTAGGGCATTATGACGACGCCCTTAGCTTTCAACAAGCAGCCTACCAACGCAATAAAGATAACCTACAAATTAGCTATAATTTGGCGGTGTGTTATAAAATTCACGGACTGTTCAATGAAGCTAAAAGCTTGTTACAGCAACTAACCACAAAGCAAGCTAGTTTTTATCAAGCCCACTATTCGCAGGCTGAACTCAATACTGTTCTAGATGCAGAGCAACATATTCAAAAACTACAAACTTTAGCGGATAAAGAAAAAAGCATTGTTGAACAACAAGTGTATTTTCATAGTCTTGCTCTTAATTATGAGCACCTCAATGACTACAAAAATGCATTTAAGTACTTTGCACTAAGTAAGCAAGCCATAGCAAGTAAACTTAATTATCAAGCAAGCCAACACCACCGCTTTTGTCAAAAACTCATTACGCAAAGTAAGCAGCAAGTACTTGCAAGTAGTGACTCTGAGTTCTCACCAGTTTTTGTTGTTGGCATGCCCCGCTCTGGCACAACCTTAGTTGAAAAAATCCTAAATCAAAGTACACAGCTACGAGGTATTGGGGAATTAAATGATATTGCGCAATTGATACAACACGCCACGCAATCAGCTCGTGTGATTGATAGCGAAATGCTTGATAAAGCTTATTCATCAACCGCTGTAACTAAAGCACTCGCTAGCTATCAGCAAAGAGCACAGCTGCTGAGTGATGGACTTATAAGTTGTGATAAACAGCCATTTAACTTTTACTATATTGATTTTATTTTAGCGGCATTTCCTAATGCTAAAATCGTTTGTATGCAACGGGAGTGGCGTGATTGCAGCATTGCCAATTTTAGGCAGATGTATAGCCCGCAAAGTGTGTTTCATCACTACAGCTTTACACTTGAAGATATAGCCTCATTCCATCAAGATTACTTGGCTTTAGTCAGTCATTTTGCCAACAAGTATCCTGAAAACGTTTTTTTACAAAGCTATGAGCAATTAGTGGCCGAGCCTACCCAACAAACTCAGAAGCTCTATGCTTTTTGTGATTTAAGCTGGCAGGAAAACTGCCTAACTTTTTATAAAAACAATGCAGCATCAGCCACCGCGAGTAAAAAACAAATTCGCCAGCCACTGAATAAAAACAGTATCGGCAGCTGGCAAAATTACGCTGAGTTTATTGATGCGGGCCTGTTTCAATAGGTAGGTCGTGACGAGCGCCCCATTCACTCCAAGAGCCATCATAAACACGTAAGTTAGCGTAACCGCATTCATCGGCACACAATGCTATTGCACAAGCGGTCACACCCGAACCACAGCTAAATTGCAATTGGGTATGATGCGGCGCTATATGTTGCTCAAATAATGCCTGCAACTCGCTAAGCGGTTTAAGCTCACCATCATTCAATACGGTTGACAGCGATAAACAACGACTATTAGGAATATGACCACTGCGCATACCTTCACGCGGCTCAGCTTGCTCTCCTGTAAATCGAGCATAAGGGCGTGCATCGAGTGTTAGTGTGCTTTGCTCATCAAGTGAGTTAAGCACTTGCTCAGCACTAATAAAGTAATCAGCACGCGGGCTTGCAACAAAATTGCCTTGCCCAGAAGCAGCTGAATAGCTTGCTTGTGTTG
The DNA here is from genome assembly GCF_021532595.1 of Pseudoalteromonas sp. OFAV1. Taxonomy (NCBI): domain Bacteria; kingdom Pseudomonadati; phylum Pseudomonadota; class Gammaproteobacteria; order Alteromonadales; family Pseudoalteromonadaceae; genus Pseudoalteromonas; species Pseudoalteromonas sp. OFAV1. The sequence continues at coordinate 151,729 of NZ_JAKGBG010000005.1, read as the reverse complement.
CAAAGCCAAGTGCCTGCCACTTAGCTAAACCGCCACTTAAAACTTTTACGTTATCAAAACCCATGGCTTTAAACATCCACCACGCACGCGCTGAACTGAATAAGCCTTGGTCTTCATAAATTACAACCAGTGAGTCTTGGTTAACCCCCGCAAACTGCATATGTTCTGTAAACTGCTCGCTACTGCACATCATACTTGGTACAGGGTTAGTGCTATCTGCCAGCGTATTTTTAAAATCAAAACGCTGTGCATTAGGTAGCATTGCTTTAGGCGCATATTCCCCAGGCAGGCCAGGACGCACCATTCCGGCATCAAAAATAACCAAATTATCGTGGTTTAAATGCTCGTTAAGCCACTCTGGCGAGACAATGTTTTTCATTAACTTTCCTTTTGCGATAGCTGTACAAATGTATCTTGCTGAGTTAAGCGCTTTTCGACCGCTTCAACATGCTCAGTTGTACATTCTTTCCAAACACCGGGCAAGCAATACACATGCTTTAAGTAAGTAAAAAATTTATCTCTTACAATACTATTTGCTTGCCAGCCATTTTGTAGTTTTTCTAAGGACTTAATCAAAGTAGCTTGATCACTGGCGTGTAGTACAAGCTCATCAATGTTGTAACAAGCAAGTCCCAAGGTAATCACTTGTTTATCTAGTAATAAGGACTCTAAGCCGACTGTCGAGTTAATTGTAATCACTGCTTCAGCGCCATTGATGAGTTCTCGAGTACAGTTGCCATTTGCAAAAATTGCAACGTCGTCTTTGTCGTACAAGTGCGCATAATGCTTATGCCAAGATGGGTGTTCTTTAAATACAACTTTAAGGTTTGGATCTGCTAATTCTCTCACCGAGGCCACAACTGCATCATATAACGCTTCCATTGATTTTAACCAAGGTGAATAACATGCTATCTGTGTATCATGAGGCACTTGAAAAGGCACAAAAAGATACCTTTCGGGCAGCTCAATAGCATCAAATTGACAACGCTTTTTATGATTTATACGAGGGATTAACTCAGGAGCTGAAAATGGTAGCTGTTTCGCTTTGTCGAAATTCAAATAAAACTGACTGTTTCTTGGCAAAGATGCAGCATAGTTAATACCACTCGGATCTAAACTAGTCGTGCCCGGTAGCAGCCCATTTTCATAAAAATAAGTAGTCAGTCCTAGCTGTTTAGCAGCCATACATACTGTGATATTTGGCAGCTTATTACCATTCCAAATTACCAGAGCTTCGGGTGACTCTGATTTAAGTAAATCATAGTACTTAGCAAAGCGGCAGCGCTCTACACATAACATAAACATCGTATAAACTTTTATGATTACTGCATTACTCCACAAGCTATTTCGTGCCTGCTTGCGTAATAGTTGATTTGCAATAACTTTATTAAAGTCAACTTGCGACGCTATTTTTAGGTATTTTAAAGCGCCTAATCGCGGTACGCCCATAATATGCAGTGTGCAATTGAAGGATAGTTGTTTAATTAATTTTTTATAATAGCGTGCATGTACATTGCTGCGAGAGATAAAAATAAAAGCCATATGAGAAAATCTTAAAACCTAAATTAGAAAGAAGATAAATGTGCATATAGCTATTATGTTAATTTTAGATGACAGTATTATGGCTGCCTTACGACCTCAATTATTTCTGTAGTCGATATAGAAGGGGTTCGCGTTAAATAAGTCACATCGCATAGATGTTTAAATTGATCGAAGCGTCCTGCCCAATCATCGCCCATAACAAGTAGGTGAGCTTGATGATTTTTAATATATTCGCCTTTTAGTTCAAGAGAGTGTTCGACAAACACTTCATCAACACACTTTAGAGAACTAATAATTTTCAGTCTGTCTGATTCACTATATACAGGCTTACGACCCTTTTTAGTTTGATTTAGTTCATCAGAAGATACTCCAACGATTAAATAATCGCCCAAAGCTTTTGCCCGTTCCAAAATATTAATATGTCCCACATGGAAAATATCAAATGTTCCAAACGTTATTACACGTTTCATTTATGCTCCTCTAAATAAGATACTATTCTTTTAGCTGAGCGACCGTCCGTTTTACCCGCTAGTTTATTAATAATGTGTTTTCTTGACTCTTTAAACTCTGCTGTCTCACAAAAATCGGAGTTAAGTATAGTTTGCAACTCGTTATAGTCTCCTGCCCGTGAGCAAAGCTTGTTGAAGTATTTAATATCTTCATCTAATCGAGATTTAAGTCGGAATGAAAAAATACCACGATATGACCAGCGTAACTTATAAAAATCACACCATACGACAGGCTTTTCAAGTGCTGCAAATTCAAATATGGCTGATGAAGCATCAGATACCATAATATCAGCGATTGCTAAAAAAGGCGTTAGATCAAAGTCATGCTCGTTCGCTACATAAACATTTTTAAACTCTGACCATCGCTGAAGTTTTGTTCGCTGCTTTTTGTACTTTTGTTTAAACAAGCTAAAGAAGTGCGGCTTAATGATGATATTAAACTTCTCACAGTGTGCAGGAAAACTGTCACTCATACACTCTATCGAGCTTGGATAAAAAGTAGGGGCATATAAAAGTGTTTTTTTACTAGGGTCTAACCCTAAGCGACTGAGGTCAATATGACTCATTGTTTGGTTGAAAATAGGATCTAATTTGGCGTAGCCACTATCAACAAAGTTACCGTCTGGGTATAACGCTTGGAGGCGCTGCAACCTGTGCTCTCCCTCGACAAAACGTACCGTTGTTTTATTATGCGATACATCATAATAACACTGCTTGGGGCCAATACCATGTTGCATCAACGCCGTTTTCTTATTGAGCTGCTCAGCCCCGGCAAAGGTATTACCAAAAATAACCCAATCTGCGTCTGAGTTTTGATAGAAAGAGAAGGTTTCCCCTTTATTTGTTAACCAAAACGCATTAATACCCTGTTCTTCTATAAACCTTTTACATGCAGCCAAACTGCGTGCATCTTGATTTTCATAAAAAACCATCGACACTTGGTGACCATTTGATAACAACTCCTTTAATACAGGGGTGTACTGCGGAATGTAATAAAGATGTTGAACATCAAAGTATAGTTGCATTTTTTACAGCTTTATAGTTGATAATGCCGGCCATTGTACATAAATTACATTTTTGTTTCAGCCATCAATAAAAAGTTTGTTAAAAGCTAAATATTAATAACTTCAGGGCGAAGGGGTGCTAAACGGCTTAAAATCTTGTTTTGCACTGTTTGCGGGATCTGTTGCTCATCCATCGCGTTTATTAATAGTTCAACAACTCGATTAAAGTCTTTCTCAGTGATATGCATGCCAGTATGGATATCGACCATGTTATCACCTTGATACTCACATGGGCCATTGGTAACACTGCACAAGTGGATAATGAATCCTTGACGAAAGTGTGCAACATTCGTTTGCTTAAAATAAGGCAAAATATCAGCATCACGGCCTATTTGATTGATAAAACTATCGACTAGACTTTCAATACCTTGTTGGCCGCCTATCTGCTGATAAACGGTGTCATTACTTTTGCCTGCACAACCAAGAAAAGTAATACAACACACTAGAATAAAAAGACGTTTCATCATTACCAATACCCTGTTACAGAAAGATACCAACCAGTTTGGTCGTCAGCACCAGCTATACGCCCTAAATCGAGCCACGCAACTGTTACACTTACATGTTTATTAGGAAACCAGGCAATAAACACATCCTGCCAATCTTGCTCCCCTAAGCCAAGGTTGTTGGATTTTTCACGATACTCAACCCCTACAGCTAATTGGTGCGTTAAAAACACCGCTGTCGATGCTTCAAATAATACCTCTTTATCACTATCAGCACCGCCAAAGCCTAACAAACCTAGTTGATTCGCATCGCTGTAGCGAAAGGTGGTATTCCAAAACCAGTTATAACCTGCAAGAGCGCCCAAGTGCAACTTGCTGGCAGCTAAGTAGATATCAGTACCGCTGGTGTCTTTTGCACCTAATAGGTTTGCAATACTCCCATCATCCAATGATTTATGTTGTACACCCAAGCTCAACTGTGGCCATTTACTGTAAACAATATCGCCATAGACACGTACTTTTGCGCTAGTAATTGATTGCTCAATATCGGTATTTAATACTGGAACTTCAAAGCGCTGCTCCGCGTAGCTAAGCTCCACACGATCATAAAAGTTAACTTGTGCACCACATACATCTAAGCTGTAATCACTCACATCTGCACGGCTACAAAAACCATTGATGGCTATTTCGTTATCGCTTGCATAGCCCGCAAGTTGCGCCCAAGGTACGATACCGCCGCCAGCGCTGCCTTCAACTTGCGATACGCCTGGTGTTGCTAATAATTTTCCTGAAGCTGCGTGTCCCGTACTTGCAAAGGCTAAAAGAACTAAGCTAAAAAACCCATTAAGATGCTTCATTGTATACCTCTAACCACTGCAAAAATTGCTCTGATTTTAGTGGTCTACTCAAATAGTAACCTTGTGCATAATCACACTTCATGTCTATCAATAAGTCTAGCGATGGTTTATTTTCAACACCTTCAGCTACAACAGAAAAACCTAACTGGTGGCCTAAGTTCACCGTTGACTCAACAATAAATTGATCTTGCTTCGATTGATCGAGTTGTAAAATAAAACACTTATCCAGCTTTAACTCATCAATAGGTAGTAGCTTCAAGCGCCCCAATGAGGTTTGCCCAACGCCATAGTCATCAAGTGATATTTTTACACCTAATGTTTTTAAGTTTTCTAGCGCTTTAATGCCTTGCTCTTCATTTTCGATCATGTCGCGCTCTGTTAGCTCTATCGTGATCAAATGGCCACTTAAATTATGTTGTTCTAGCTGTTTTGCTAGGTGCGAATAAAAGTGAGGATAGGCAATATCTTGTGCAGAAACATTAATAGCAGCTTGCATCGTAATCCCTTGCTGTTGCCACTGTGCAACTTGCGAAACCACGGTCTTCACAACCCATGATGTCAGCTCAACAATAACACCCGACTGTTCTGCTAAGTCGATAAACAACTCTGGAGACACCCATTGACCGTCTTTTCGCTGCCAACGGATCAGCGATTCAACTTTATCAATACGCTGTGTTTTAATATTTAGCTTAGGTTGATAAGTCATAAACAACTGACCGTCATCATCCAATAATGCCTGCTTTAATTCATCAATAATCGCTAAACGCTCGAGGTGTTCTTCATCTTCGCCTTCTTGGTAATAATGAATGGCTTTGTGCTCACAAGAAGCGGTGTCAACCGCAATCAATGCTCGTCTCATTAGATCTTCAGGACTGACACTTTGTGAAAAGCAATGCACAACTCCTACACTAAAGCGTAACGTGATGTTTAAGCTTTGAATTAAATAACCCGCTTGTAATTGTGCAAGCATCTTCATGACAGCATCTTTAAACTGCCCGGTATCTCTTGCTGGTAGAATGGTTAAAAACTCATCCCCCCCAATACGTGCGTTCATTCCTTTTGAGTGCGCTGCAAATTCGGCAATACGTTGTGCAACCGCTTTTAAACAATCATCGCCAATACGTGGTCCTAACTTATCATTGATATGACGTAAGCCACGTATATCGATTGCAACCAGCGTGTATTCTGCACCTTCTTCAAATAATGACTCCATTGCTTCTAACATCGCAGAGCGGGTTAAAAAGCCCGTTAAAGAGTCATGACTTGCTTGAAAACTTATTTGCCGCTCACGCTCTTTTATGTCATTACCCATGTTATTAAATGCATCAACTAAGGTAATGATTTCTGTACTTTGCTTATTACCTACAAACTCAGCTTTATAGTTTCCAAGCGCAAATTGTTGTGCCAGTGAGGTGAGCTTTGATAAGGGAGTGGTAAGGTTTTTTGCTAATATGCCACTAGTAAGCACACCTATCACAACCGTTATGGCAGCAAGAATAATAATAGTAAAAAACAGCTGCTCAAATTCTCGGTAACTATGAGTAAGATCTGCACTTAACAATACAGAAACTAAATGTCCTGGTAGAGAAGGTAACTGCACAAGTCGATTACGATAAACGGGCTTTTCACCAAAAATACGTTGTGTTGTTTGCGTATTAAAATGCGCTAATACTGAGTTATTTTTTGGCTGCTCTGCCAGTGATGTTTCAACCACACCATCATCTTCGCCAATAAAACTAACATCCATCGTGGTGAGATTTTTTAGCTCTTCAGCCACAAGGTCCGTGATTTCAAATCCCACTAAACTATATGCCACAGTACGAGGAGCTCGAACTGGCAATAAAATGACCTGATAAAGCGTTTTATCTAACACGATAAAGTTCGATTGATCAGCATTGACCATAAGCTGATTCATTAATGGGGTAAATTCACTAGGTGTATGATTAAAATCAGTATTTGCGGAAATTAATTGCCCAGATAAATCAATTAGCATCATCACATCAGCATTTATGCGACGACTGTGGTTATTCAACACACTACTAATTGTGTCTGCGTCTTGAGTAGCAACCGCTTGCTTAAACCCAAAATCAGCGGTCAACACTTTTGCAGCTGTAAGTAATAAACTTTCTTTAGCACTTAGATACTGTTTAAAAACATTTTCAGCAACATTAATGTCTTCAAGTAACTTTTGATCATTAAAGCGATTCGCTGACCACCAGGAACTTACCAAGCTAACTAAGCTAGTCAAAAGGACTAGGCTCACACACAATGCAATGATGCGCCCTCTTAAACTATTAATCATTGTTGCCCTTAAACATTTCACCAAATGTGTTTCGTGGTGCAGGTTCTTGAACGTTAATGCTTACATCTTTGCCTTGCTCAGATAAGGTGACTGATTGCTTTTTAGTGAGCGGTGTTAATTGATTAGGATGCCACACAGTAAAGGTAGTAGGTAAAGTCACGCCGTTTAGAGTCACTTTGCCATCAGCATTGGTTTTTATGACTTTGTTCGAATTTGCCACATAGATATACCCCACCATTGAGTCATGAATATTACAACCCAGCACAACAACACCAGGGTCTTCAAAGCGCTCCGGCTGCTCTGGACGGTCTGAATATAATTTAATATCAAATACTTTACTGTGCTTGAATGAATATACATGGTGGCGAATGTTATCACTGTTAGGAAAGTCCACAGACTGCCCTGGTTGGATCACTAAAACTGACGGTGAGAATTGTTTATCTACCTGATCCATTATCGCTACTGGCAAAGATTGCGGTGACGAATGTGCTGAACTTTCAAGCTCAATAACGGCGTTAGCTAAAGGCTCTCCAGATTGGTCACGCACAACAAACGAAAGATCTGCAGCGAATAAGTTTATAGAGCTGAAAAATATTGCAAGACCACACACAGCGCGAGCACAATGCGCAAAAATCGACATAATTAGATCCTTGCTTAGCTTAGTTAGCTAATTAGTATAGGTTAATCTTAGTTTAAGTTAATGACTAGAAGCGTTAAAAGCAAGAAAAAGCCAAGCTGTTTTCTTAGAAAAAAGCTTGGCTTTAGTATTATTGACCTAGCAAATTGCTAAATCTGATTGATAAAAGTTAACCGTGCTTAATTAAGCCGTACTCTTTATCTAATATCGCTATAACCTCACTACGAGGATCAGCTGGAATCGTAATTTCTTGCCCAATTATTTTGCTGGCAATGCCAACATAAGTATTAGACACTTCAAGCATCACAGATTCTGGCAATGCGTAATCTTTTGCTAACTGCTCGCGCTCATCCATGCGGTCTTTATTTAATAACACGTCGCTGTCTGGCACGTTATTAATTAATAACTGACGGAAACCCTCTTTTGAGTTTTCAATAATTTTACCGTCACGATAAGCAGGGCCATCCCAAATGCGTGATGAATCAGGTGTACCCACTTCATCGATGTAAATAAGCTTATCTGAGCCATCAATGTCTTCAACATAACCAAATTCAAACTTAGTATCGACAAAGATTTGGTCTAGCTGTGCAAGTTCATCACTGATCAGCTTAAAGCCCTCAACAAGTAATTGCTCGTATTTAGCAACATCGTCTTCAGACTTAAAGTTAAAAACAGCTAAGTTATTCGTGATGTTTTCACGCGTGATATTCACATCATCAACTTCTGGAATGTCAGCAACACCGCGGATAATACCTTTGGTTGATGGCGTAATTAACACTTCTTCTAGCTTCTGGTTCGCGGCTAAGCCCTCAGGTAAATCAATACCACAGAAATTACGCGTACCTTTAGCGTAATCACGCCACATGCTACCCGTAATATACTGACGAGCAATCGCTTCTACTTTAACCGTACTCGCTTTACGGACAATCCACACATATGGATGAGGAATATCAACAATGTGATTACCTGCAAGGCCTGCTTTATCAAATAACTTAAACCAATGAGATGCCACTGAGTTCAGTGCAATCCCTTTACCTGGCACGCCATTTAAGCCGTTTTCACCTTGCCAAATACAATCAAACGCTGAAATGCGGTCAGAAATAACCATAATAGCCAGCTCAGTACCTTTTGGAACTTGGTACCCTTTTTCACTAATTAAACGAGCGCTGTCTTCATCAGTTAACCAATAAACTGAACGCACTTTACCACTATGAACCGCACCTTTTGTACGGATCGGTAAATCATCGTTTACGTCTAAAACTTTATAGCTAGTCATGCTATCTCCGATAGTATTTGGCATGCTCCTGTGAGCACATGTATGGGATTGGGGTTATGGCCGCCTATAATAATCCAGACGTGCTTAAAGCTCAATCATTGCCCGGTTATCTGCGCATAATCAAGAACGCTAAATACAATAAATAATTCACGATTCTGTAATTTTGCTGTCATAAGCGCGATTTCGTTATAATATTGTCTCGCAATAGGAGGTGTTCTTGGATTATTTAGCAGCTACAGCAGACAAAAAATACTTAATGTATATTTCTCAAAACTACTCTTACGCTATTTTGCGCCCTTTACAGAAAGAGATTCTAGCGCGCGGAGGCGAAGTAAAATGGTTTTTAGAGGGTGATGAAGTTAATCCTGACTTTTTGCACTCTGATGAATCTTGTCTCACTTCAATTGAATCGGTAATAGATTGGAATCCGGATATTTCTTTTATACCTGGCAATATTATTCCAAACTTTATACCCGGTAAAAAAGTAGCTGTTTTTCATGGCTTTAACTCAGGAAAGTTAAATCGAAGAGGATATGAAGATCACTTCAATATAAGAGGTTGTTTTGACTTATATTGCACTCAAGGCCCAAATACGAGTAAAAGATTTTCAGAGTTATCTAAAGCACATGGCTTTTTTATAACCAAAGAAACAGGTTGGCCAACTCTTGATCCGTTATTTTCGAAAATGGCGAACAATCCATACATAGATGAAAGCGATCAAAGGCAAACGCTTTTAATTTGTTCAACATTTTCTCGCAACCTATCTCTTGCCCCTAAATTATACGAGCAGATAAAAGCGTACAGTGAGCAAGGAAAGTGGCGTATTTTAATGCAGTTTCACCCGAAAATGCCAAGCGAGCTTGTTGCGAAATACAAAGCGCTTCAAAATGAGAATCTTACCTTTGTCGAGACCGATAATGTATTACCGCTATTACAAGCGGCAGATGTCATGCTATGTGATACCTCGTCTATTTTGTTGATGTTTATCTTACAAAGAAAGCCTGTTGTCACTTTCTGTAACCAAGCACCTGGCGAACACCTAATAGATATCACTGATGCCGATAAGCTAACTGGGGCGATAGATTATGCCTTTACACGACCAGCTGAATTAATGGAAAAAATTGAGCAGTTTTGTCAACAGCTTCACCCTTATCAAGACGGCTTATCGAGTCAACGTGTACTTGCTGCAAGCAATGAATTACTATTGAGCAATCCAGCACTTAAGCCAAAACCACGTAACTTTATTCGTAACTTTAAGATGCGCAAAAAATTAAATTACTGGCGATGGTAACAATTGATAGGTCGTTATGATCACGCTTGCAAACGTGCTATTCAAGTGGCACACAAAACAACCTGAGCCGACGATCAATATTTCTAAATTAGATATTGATCAAGGCGAACATGTTTTTCTTCATGGTCCAAGCGGCTGTGGTAAATCAACCTTATTATCACTGCTCGCTGGTGTTACTATTCCTAATCAAGGTCGTATCGAATTACTTAATAAGGCGATAAACGAGCTTAGCAACAGTCAACGTGACCGTTTTCGTGCCGACCATATAGGGTATATTTTTCAAAACTTTAATCTATTACCTTATTTATCCCCTATTGAAAACGTAACTTTGGGATGCCAGTTTTCAAAACAAAGGCAAACAAACGCATTAAAAAATAGTGCAACATTAGCAGCAGAGGCAAGCCGCTTACTCAGTGCTTTAGGGCTAAATGATTCCTTGCAACATCAAGCCGTTGCACAGCTTAGTATTGGTCAACAACAAAGAGTTGCCGCAGCGCGTGCTTTTATAGGCAGCCCTGAAATTATCATTGCTGACGAACCTACCTCAGCACTCGATACACAAAATCGCCAAGCCTTCGTAAAATTATTATTTGAGCAAGCAAGCGCGGCAAATAGCACGCTGGTGTTTGTCAGCCATGATGAAACACTACAAACATTATTTACTCGTAGTATCAGCCTTGTCGAGTTACAAGGAGGCACACATGCTACTCGTTAAACTCGCCGTGAAAAGTTTATTAAACCGTAAAGCCAGTGCCCTACTCACGTTATTTACGATAGCAATTAGCGTTATGCTACTGATGTCGATTGAGCGCGTTCGAGTCGATGCCAAAAGTAGCTTTAGCAATACAATTTCAGGCACTGATTTAATTGTTGGCGCACGTACCGGTGACATCCAACTACTGCTGTCTTCAGTATTTCGTATTGGTCATGCTAACAATGGCGTGAGCTGGAAAAGTTACCAATACATCACAGGTCAACGCGGTGTAAAATGGGCTATTCCTATGTCGCTTGGCGACAGCCACAAAGGCTTAGCTGTGCTTGGCACAAATAAAGACTATTTTGAGCACTATCGCTTTGCTAAAAAGCAACCGTTAAGCTTTTCACAAGGTCATGAATTTAATCACTTGTTTGAGGTTGTGTTAGGTGCTGAGGTTGCCAACACCTTAGGCTATCAGCTTGGCGATGAAGTGGTGATTGCACACGGCATGGGCAATACCAGCTTTCATAACCATGACGATAACCCATTTAAAGTGGTTGGTATTTTAAAAGCAACGGGGACGCCTGTTGATAAAACCCTACATATTCCACTGGCAGCAATTGATGAGATTCATGGCGGCCATGCTCATCAACATCAACCCGCTCAGGCTGATGCAAATGACCACGACCACGACCACGACCACGACCACGACCACGACCAGCATGATGATGTTGATTTAGTGGGTACACCAAAACAAATAACCGCTTTTTTACTTGGTTTTGACTCTCCGCTTTATACCTTACAAGTGCGTCGTAATATCAACCAATACAAAGATGAAGCACTGCTTGCCATTATGCCGGGCGTTACCTTGCGTGAACTTTGGGAAATGCTTTCTATCGTGGAAAAAATCTTGCTGTTATTTTCTATTGTCGTGGTACTGATCAGTTTACTTGGCATGTTAACGAGCCTGCTTTCAAGCTTAAATCAACGCCGCAGAGAGCTTGCTATTTTACGCTCTGTTGGCGCACGGCCTTGGCATATTTTCACCTTGATCAGTGTCGAATCGTTACTCATTACAGGGCTTGGCTGCATTGTTGGCACCTCATTGTTCTATGCTTTAATGCTACTCGGCGCAGATTACTTGCAAAGCCATGCCGGAATAAGCCTAAATATAGCTTTATTGTCATCCTATGAACTTATGCTCTTAGCTGCGATAATGGTCGCAGGCTTTATTGTTGGGTTAATTCCTGCAACCCGTGCGTATTTCTACTCTCTTGCTGATGGTATGAGTATTAAAATTTAAGGAATGTTATGCCGTTTTTTCGAAAACTCGTCGCTTTAGTCACATTATTTATGTGCGCTACAGCCAATGCTGGCGCACCAAAAGAAATTTTCTGGGAAGATTTAATTCCCAAAGGTCATGTGCAAATCGACACCCAAGCACAAGCAAACCATGAAGGTAGCGAGCAAAACTGGGTGCAACCAGACCTTGATGCACCTGTGGTAAAAGAGCTTGATGGAAAATCAGTGAGTTTGCCTGGTTTTGTGGTACCACTAGAAGGCGATAGCGAAGTGATCACCGAGTTTTTACTAGTGCCTTATTTTGGAGCGTGTATTCACGTACCACCACCGCCACCAAACCAAATTGTGCATGTTACTATTAAAGGCGGTGTGCCAATCGAAAGCCTGTACGATGCGATCGTAGTGACAGGCGTTATCAGCACAGAAACCTGGTCTGGTGAAATTGCTCAAGTAGGCTACAAGATGAAAGCCGTTGGCGTAGCACCATTTGAGTTATAAGTTTTTAAAGAGCATGCTTTTGCATGCTCTTTAAATTAATCCACTACTTTTTCTAATTCCTGTTCGCTCAATTCATACCAATTCGCTTAATTAAGTGATCTATTTTGAGGCAATTAAACCTCGTTGATAGCAAGGCAAAAATTTCGTTATTTAGTTGTTCTAAATCAGAAATTTTTAACGTAGATAGCGACAGGTTTAATCCCTCAAAATGATTAAGTATTATTGCGGATTGGTATCATACCATCCGCCACCAAGGGCTTTATAGAGTGTTGCTAAGCTTTGCAGACGGTCATTCTTTGCCTGCGATAACGCTATTTCTGCCGAAAATAACTGCCGCTGGGCATCCATTAAGTCAAGTGAACTGGCAACACCATTGCTATACCTAAGTCGTGCTAAGCGGTAGTAATCTTGACTACTGAGCACCAAGCTTCTTTGCGCATCATAGCTTTGCTCTGCCGACTGGTAGTTCGATAACTGATTGCTCACTTCTTGCAGTGCCACCAGCACTGTTTTTTGGTATTTGATACTTGCCTGATAAGCCCGTTGTTCCGCAACCGTTAAATTTGCCTGATTGCGGCCCATATTAAATATTGGCATTAACAGCTCTGAGCCCAGCAACCAAACCTGCGAATTACTGGCAAGCAAATCACTAAAATCAGTACTTTCACTACCAAGCTCAGCATACAAATTAAGTTTTGGAAATAACGCCGCTTTTGCGACCCCAATCTCAGCCATTGCTGCTTGCCATTGATACATGGCTTGTTGCACATCTGGCCTACGCTTTAACAGTTCGCTAGGTAACCCTGTTGGTAGTTGCTTAGGAAGGGTTTGCACAGATAACTCATTACCCCCTTGCACATCAGCATTAGCATCACCAATTAAAAACTTTAACTGATTAATAATCCGCCTTTCACTGTGCTGTAATGGCGGGATCTTCACCTTTGCTGATTCTAACTCTACTTCAGCTTGGCGTTGTTCTAACCCTGAAATAATACCGCCTTTTTTACGAATACGCGCAATTTCAAGCTCTTTCTCACGAAGCTTAATTGTACTCAGGCTAATTTTTAATTGCTCTTCTACTTCTTTAAGAGCAAAAAACTGCTGTGCAACATCAGCAATCAAGGCGAGCTGCAACGCATTGCGAGCTTGCTCTTGGCTATAATAATTTGCCAGTGCGGCTTCGCTTGCGCGCCGATTACTGCCAAATAAGTCTAGCTCCCAACTTAAGTAACCTTTTAAATCAAATGAGTTTTCAGGGCTACTATTAAGCTCTTCTTCTCGTTCTGAAGTAAGCCCTACGCTTACATCAGGCCATAAAGCGGCATCGGTAATCCGATATCGAGCTCGCGCTTCGATAATTTTCGATTGCGCAATTAACATATCTTGATTATTGACCAGCGCTTGGCTAATCAGTTTTTGCAAATGTGGGTCGCTATATATTTGCTTCCAGCCAGCTAAAGCTTCAGACTGTGGCGTTGCTGCGGCCCCCATAAAGTTAGTGACTTTGCTATGCTCAGGCACTTCAAAATCAGGGCCAACAGCACAGCCTTGTAAGCAAGCAAAACAAAACAATGGCAACAATTTATGCATCAACTTGCTCCTTTGCTAACACTTTAGAGGCGGGTGCTTGCTGTTTTTTCACAAAGCGTGCCGCGGTAATAAAAAACAACGGCACTAATATGATGCCAATAGAGCTTGCCAGTAACATCCCCCCTAAAATAGGCATAGAAACCGACTGCCGACCAACTGCTCCGGGGCCAGATGCAAGTACTAACGGCAAAACGCCAAGCACAAAAGAGGCTGCGGTCATTAAGATGGGTCGAAAACGAGAACGGGCGGCTTCTATTGCAGCATCAACGGCATTCATACCTTCTTGATAAAGCTGATTAGCCACTTCAACAATCAATATAGAGTTTTTCGCTGCAAGGCCTATCAAGGCAATAAACGCGACTTGAAAAAATAAGTTGTTTTCATGCCCTGTCACCAAGGTCAATATAGAGGCCCCTAACATGGCAATAGGGCTGATAAGCAATACTGCAAATGGTAATGCCCAACTTTCATAAAGCGCTGCTAAAAACAAAAAAACAAACACAATCGCCAAACTCACCGCAATACCTAGTTGACCCGATGAGCGAATTTCTTGATAAGTTAATCCCGTCCATTCATAGCCAAGGTTAGGCGGTAGTTTTGCCATTTCTTCTTTAATTACGTTAATTACGTCACCCGATGCATAGCCAGTAGCTGGTGACACATTCACCATGGCACTGGTAAACATATTAAAGCGATTTATCGCAGACGGACCGGTTGTTAGATTAAGCTTAGCAAGCACATTTGATGGCACCATAGCGCCATTTTTAGAACGCACATAAAATTCGTTGAGGTTTTCTGGGCGTGCCCTAAATTCATCTTCAGCCTGAACTTTAACCCGATAAACGCGGCCAAATAAGTTAAAGTCGTTAATTGTTGATGAGCCAGTAAGCACTTTCATTGTGCTGTAGACATCGGCAATCGGCACCTCTAATGCCATGGCTTTTTCTCTATCTAACTCTAAAAACAGCTGAGGTACTGAGCCACGCAGTGAGCTACTTGCTTTAGCAACTTCAGGGCGGTTATTTAAACTTGCCAGTAAAACCTCAAGCGATTCAACTAGGCTTGTTAAGTTGCCTCCTGTTTTTTCTTGTAGTGCAAACTCAACGCCAGAGCCCGAACCAAGCCCTGCCACAGCTGATGGTTGAAACACATTAAACTCAGCATCGGGAATGGCATACAGCTGCTTACGTATATCATTCATCACACTTGTGACCGTAAATCCTTGCTCCGCACGCACTTGCCAAGGTTGTAAAATCACCTCCATTTGACCATGCGATTGCGCACTACCAGCACGGCGGTTTTCACCCGCTAGAGTGAATGAATAAGCCACCCCCGCATGGCTCATAACAAATTGGTTTGCTTTGCTTATTACTTCATTGGTACGTGAAACCGTTGCCGCATCTGGCAAGGTAATATCAACAAAAAAGCGCCCTTGATCTTCTTGCGGCATAAAGCTGCTTGGTAGTTGGCTAAACATAAAATAGCCTCCTACTAACATAATAAAAAAGGCAATGTAGCTGCGCTTTGCTTTTGCACAGCTAGCCTTTACAAGCCAGGTGTATTTTTCGCCAATACCTTCAAGCCAGCTATTAAACTTAACAAAAACCTTATTCTTTGAGGGGGTACTAGGTTTTAAGAAAATCGCACATAAAGCGGGGCTCAAGGTCAAAGCAACTAAGGTTGATATGAGCACGGCAACGGTAATTGAAATCGCAAATTCACGGTACATAATGCCCGTAATACCGGCTAAAAACGACACCGGCACAAACACTGCCGCAAGTACTAAAGACGTTGCTACTATGGCACCTGAAAGCTCTGTCATGGCTTGTTTAGTGGCAGCAACTACCTCCATATTTTGCTCATTGATCAGTCGCTCAACACTTTCGACCACCACAATCGCATCATCAACGACGATACCGATTGCCAAAACCATAGCCAATAAACTGACATTGTTGATGGTAAAACCAAATGCAGCCAAGGCGATAAAAGTACCAATTATCGACACCGGCACAGCTAAAGCAGGTATCAAGGTCGTTCGCCAATTTTGCAAAAATAAGTACACCACTAAAATCACTAAAACTAGTGCTTGAATAAGGGTATTGATCACCTCATTAATCGACAGCTTGATGAACTCAGAGGCATCATAAAAAAGCTGCCATTTCACTCCCTTCGGAAAAGCCGCGCTCAAGCGCTCCATCTCTGCCTTAACACGCTCAGTAACCGCTAATGCATTAGAGCCTGGCAACATATAAACCTGTAAAATAGTCGCTGGTTGTTCATTGAGTTTTGAGTTTAAGGTATACGCAGAGGAAGCCAGCTCAACCCTTGCGACATCCCGCAAGCGAATCATCGAGCCATCACTATTAACTCGCAGCATAATATTATTAAACTCATCAACCTTATTAAGCCTTCCTTGCGCTCGTACCGGAAAGTTAAGTTTAATGGCATCTTTCATAGGTTGTGCACCTATCTCACCGGCAGCGGCCTCTTTGTTTTGTGCTTTGATTGCTGCACTCACATCATTCACGGTTAATTCATAGCCCGCTAAAATGTCAGGTTTTAACAAGACCCGCATAGCATAAGAGCGCGAGCCGGTATTACGAACTCGCCCAACCCCCGGTACGCGCTTTAAAGCCGCTTCAACATTAATGCTGGCATAGTTACTCAAGTAGATTTCGTCATAGCGAGGGTCATCAGATGTCAGCGCTAGCTTCAAAAGCTCGACTGAGCTTTCATTAGACACTGTCACCCCTTCAGTTTGCACATCAACAGGTAAATTACTGCCAGCTTGGCTTGCAGTATTTTGCACATCTACAAGGGCGAGATCAGGGTCGGTACCAACATCAAAGGTAAGTGTGATCCCAACACTCCCCGAGTTAGTGGCCTTTGACTCCATATACAACATGTTTGGCGTGCCATTTAATTCTTGTTCAAGTGGAATAGCTACAGATTCAGATGCGGTTTCGGCGGTTGCTCCCGGAAATGAAGCCGACACTTTAACCGATGGCGGAGCGATATCGGGGTATTGATCAATTGGCAAAGTAAAAAGCGAGACCAAGCCAGTGAGTAAAATAACTAGCGAAATAACGATGGCAAACACCGGGCGCTTAATAAAAAAATGCGAAAACATAATTAAACTCCCTGCGCTTTATTTTTATCTTCCTGTTTTGCAGGTTTATCTGGGGCGAGTAGTTGATGATCGGCGTTTGGGGTTAGTTGATGCTTTTCAAACTCCTCGAGTGAAATCGCTTTCACTTGTTGGCCATGACGAATACGATGCAAGCCTTTAACCACGACTAGTTCACCCGCACTCAAGCCACCACTGACCACAATACCTTGCTCACCATAATGCTCAACAACAATAAAGCGCCGCTCTATCACACCTGAATCAAGCACCACCATCACATAAATACCACCCTGTTCAACTTGTGTAGCTTCCTCAGGGACGACAATGGCGTTACTGATCTACGACAACTTTATGCGCGCTTTAGTATATTGGCCTGGTAATAACTCACTGTCGGGATTGGGTAATTGTGCCCGTACTTTAAAGGTGCCTGTTTTCGGGCTAATCTTAGGGTCAGTAAAGCTCACATCACCCCAGTAGCGATATTCGCTGCCATCTGGCAAAGAAATACGCACGAATCCTTCAAGCGCTTTACCTTTTTGTTCGGCTTGTAGCTGATCCATCAAACTACTCATACGGCGTTTTGCGTTTAAGTAATCCAGTGCCGACATATTAAAATTAACGTAGATAGGATCTATTTGCTGAATAGTGGTTAGCAAAGAAATACCGTTAGTGCCGACTAGCGCACCTAAATCAGCTTCAGAGCTACCTACCATGCCACTAATTGGCGCTGTAATGCGGGTATATTCGAGTTCGAGCTTCGTTTCTTCAAGCTCTGCTTGGGTTGCTGATAATGACGCTTGCGCTTGCTCTTGAATAGAAATAGCGTTGTCGTAGTCGAGCTGGCTTGCTGCATCTTGCTCGTAAAGGGGTTTTAAACGAGTTACATCCCGTTTGGCTTTAGCCAACGCTGCTTGGTCTTTTTGCAGTGCCGCTTTAACGCGATTAAGCTTGGCTCGGTAAGGTCTATCGTCAATGGTATAGAGTAAATCCCCTTCATCAACCCAGCTTCCTTCGACAAACTCAACACTTTCTACAAAGCCTGTGATCCGCGCGCGTACTTCAACATCCAGCGACGCATCTGTGCGTGCCACGTAGTTTCCGTATAAAGGCACATCAAACTGTTTGACCTTAGCAGTAACAACTTCTTCAATTACCTCGTTTGGTTGCTCTTTTGAGCAACCAACAAGCACCATTACCAACACATATCCTATGAGGTATTTGTTTAATAGCATACAACCTTCTCATTCCTTAAGCCTGTCTCTATCTTGCTATCTGTTGCAATACTACATAGATGAGGGATTCGTTGTTATTTTTGACAATTAGAGCAGTACACTGTGCTTCTTTGTCCTAATCTAATTTCTTTTAATGGCTCCTCGCAATTAACACATGGCTCACCTTTGCGGCCATACACCAGTAATTGCTGGGCAAAATAACCTGGCTTACCATCACTTTGAGCAAAATCTTTTAACGTTGTGCCGCCTTGCGTGATGGCTGCAGCGAGTGTCTCTTTAATAATAGGCACTAATTGCTGATAACGCTGCAAAGAAACCTTGCCAGCTTCTCTCTTTGGATGGATCCCCGCTTTAAATAACGATTCGTTAGCGTAGATATTACCTACACCAACTACCACCGCGTTATCCATAATAAACTGTTTAATGGGTACTTTTTTGTTTCTCGACTGTTCGTAAACACGCTGTGCCACAAACTCATCTGTTAATGGCTCTGGCCCAAGCTTGCTCAGCAAATTATGACATTCACCTGGCGCTTGCCATAAACAAGCACCAAAGCGACGAGCATCGTTAAGCCGCAACGCTTTACCTGAAGCTAAAATAAATTCGATATGGTCGTGCTTTTTTAATGGCTCATCAGCGCTCACAACTCGTAAGTTGCCCGACATTCCTAAGTGCAAAATAACACTACCCAGCTCACAGCCGAGTAGTAAATATTTTGCTCTGCGCTCAATTGATGTCACTTTAAGGCCTTGTAATTGATAGACATCATCCGGCACTGGCCAACGCATGCTCGCATTGTGAATATTTACTTTAGCAACAGTTTGACCCAGCACATGTGGGGTGATCCCCAACCGACTCACTTCAACTTCAGGTAATTCAGGCATCTGAGACTCTCTTAAAACGGGTATAACGGAAATAACTTAGCGGCATCAGCTTGCTCAAGCACAAACACCCGCTGTAACCGCTTATCTAATAAATAATATTTACTATCTATATGGTACAACTGATAAACAGCAGGCAATTGCTCCCCGGCTAACCACACAGAAGCAACATAATCTGCTGACGACTGAGAAATTTGACTAACAGGAATACTGGCAATAGTGAGTTTTTGATGTTGCCAAAGCTCAACGAGTTGTTCGAGCTGTTGTTCATCGCCTTGCCAAGAGGCTTTTTGCAATGACTGGCTACGCCAAGAGGTGCCGATACGCTCAATTTTTAATTCTGGAAATGCCATCGCCAAAATGAAGCTTTGCTCTGGGAGTAACGCTTGCACTCCTTCTTCAACGGGCTGAGTATTGAGCTTTTTATGGAGGCCATTGAAGAAAAAAATCATCAGTAGCATCGAAATAATCACCACATTATTCCATGCTTTTCGGCTCAAACGCATCAGTATCTTCCTCAGTTTTCAATATCTTAAAGTGTAACCAAAAAGGACATTAATTGGCAGTTGTAATTGATCAACAAAATTTCATGTCTGTTATGTATCAATCTGTCGATACTTTGCTAAAATATCCGCCAAATTTAAAGGAGTTCCGTCAATGTCAATGTATGTAGTGGGTCATAAGATCCCTGATTCAGATTCAATTTGCGGTGCAATTGCGCTTGCTTACTTAAAAAACCAAATCAATGAACCTGCGATCCCAACGCGTTTAGGTGAAGTATCACCTGAAACACAATTTATCCTAGATAAATTCGGTTTCGAAGCACCTGAGCTAAAACTTAGCTACGCAGGCGAAGACGTTTATATCGTTGACCACACAGAAAAAACACAAGCACCTGATGACATCGATGAAGCACGTGTTGTAGGTGTTGTTGATCACCACAAATTAGGCGACTTAACATCGTCAACACCACTTGAATGTTGGATCCGCCCAGTGGGTTGTTCAAACACCATCATCAAAATGATGTATGACTTCTACAATGTAGAAATTCCAAAAGATATCGCAGGCATAATGTTATGCGCTATCCTAAGCGACACTGTGATCTTTAAATCACCAACTTGCACAACGGCTGATATCAAGTGTGTTGAAGCACTTGCTGAAATCGCTGGTATTGAAGATTTCAAAGAACTTGGCATGGAAATGTTCAAGGTTAAATCAGCAGTTGAAGGCACGCCAGCACGCGATTTAGTAATGCGTGATTTCAAAGACTTCAATATGAACGGTAAGCTAGTAGGTATTGGCCAGCTAGAAGTTATCGACCTTGCTGTATTTGATGAAATCAAAGCAGATCTTGAAGCAGACATCGCAAAGCTTAAAGAAGAAGGCGGCCGCCACTCAGTATTACTCCTGTTAACTGATATCATGAAAGAAGGCTCAGAAATGCTAATTGCGTCTGATGACGTAGCAGTAATCGAAGCTGCTTATGATGTTAAATCAGAAGACGGTCGCGTTTGGTTAGATGGTGTATTAAGCCGTAAGAAGCAAGTAGTACCACCACTACAAGACGCTTTCGCAAAAATCTAATTTGCAAAAGACTGTTTAGATTATCTATACAGCTTATTCCTTAATGTCAAAGGTTCGCTTGTGTGAACTTGAGCGCATTTAGCGAAATAAAGTACAATGGATAAATTAAAGGCTTGGGTTAGCAATAGTCCAAGCCTATTTATTTTTTATTAGAGACAGATCATGGCGCAAACTCGCGGAAATTTATTTATCTTATCGGCTCCTTCTGGTGCAGGAAAATCAAGTCTTATAAGTGCTTTACTCAAAAAACACAACGATATGAAAGTGTCAGTATCACACACGACTCGTTCACCTCGACCAGGTGAAGAAAACGGTGTTCATTATCATTTTGTTTCTGTTGAAGCGTTTAAAGCATTGATCGAGAAAAATGACTTTTTTGAATGGGCGCAAGTTTTTGATAATTACTACGGTACTTCTAAACAAGCAATCGAGAGTCAGTTAGACGCTGGAATCGACGTATTTTTAGATATTGACTGGCAAGGTGCTCAGCAAATTCGTAAATTAGTTAATGATGTTGAGACTATCTTTATTCTTCCGCCGTCAAAAGAAGAACTTGAATCACGTTTAAATAATCGTGGTCAAGATTCACAAGAAGTAATTGCCGGACGGATGGCAAAAGCACAATCTGAAACTTCCCACTACAATGAATATGATTACGTTGTTGTAAACGATGACTTTGAAACTGCACTTTCAGAAATCGAAACGATCGTGATGGCTAAACGTTTATCGTTAAAAAGCCAAACTGTGCGCCATCAGGCGCTATTAGAGAACTTACTTAAATAATACTTTTTTAAGAATAAGATAAAAATTAACCACAAGCTATTGGCGAATTTAACTTGGTACAGTAAACTACGCCTTTGCTTAAGAATTTATTTGGAGTGCTAAGATGGCTCGCGTAACTGTTGAAGATGCAGTAGATGCAATTGGTAATCGTTTTGACTTAATTTTAGTTGCGGCTCGTCGTGCCCGCCAAATCGCGGTTGGTGGTAAAGATCCACTCGTTGATGCTGAAAATGATAAACCTACTGTAATTGCTCTACGTGAAATTGAGAAAGGGTTAGTAAATAGCTCGTCTATGGACCTGATCGACCGTGAAGAGCAACAACATCAAGAAGCAGCAGAAATGGCTGCTGTTGCTGCTATCGTTGGTGGCAACCAATAATCAAGCGCCCTGCTTTGATTTAGCTTAACGGCTAGTATTTCAACACTAGCCGTTGGCAAGCCCTTCTTTTCATCGTATATTCTATTCATACCGTTACCGATTTACTTCATTTGCGCATTGGAGTGTGACTTTGTATCTATTCGAAGGCCTAAAAAAGAAAATAACCGAATATTTGCCACCTGCTGAAATAGAGCTGGTTCAAAAAGCATACGTGGTCGCCCGTGAAGCTCACGAAGGCCAAACTCGCTCAAGCGGCGAGCCTTACATCACTCATCCAGTTGAAGTTACACAAATACTTGCCGGCATGCACTTAGACCATGAAACACTCATGGCAGCTTTGATGCATGATGTGATTGAAGATACCGATTTTAGCCAGCAAGACTTAGCAGAAATTTTTGGCGAGACCGTTGCTGAGCTTGTTGAAGGAGTGAGTAAGCTAGATAAACTCAGCTTTAAAGATAAAAAAGAATTTCAGGCTGAAAATTATCGAAAAATGATCATGGCGATGACCCAAGATATTCGCGTGATCTTAATTAAACTTGCTGACCGAACTCACAACATGCGCACCTTAGGCGCACTTCGCCCAGACAAACGCCGTCGTATTGCCCGTGAAACTCTCGAAATTTATGCCCCGATAGCCAATCGCTTAGGTATCCATGATATTAAAAACGAATTGGAAGATTTAGGTTTTCAAGCGTTATACCCAATGCGTCATCGCGCTTTGAAATCAGAGGTTATCAAAGCCCGTGGAAACCGAAAAGAAGTCATTAGTAATATTAAAACAGAAATAGAAGCACGCTTAGAAGAATCAGGTATCGACGCCACCATTTCTGGCCGAGAAAAGCATCTATATAGCATTTACAAGAAGATGCTAAATAAAGAGCTGTCATTTAACGAAGTGATGGATATTTACGCGTTTCGGATCAATGTCGATAACATGGATACCTGTTACCGCGTACTAGGTGTGGCACATAACCTTTATAAGCCAATTGAAACCCGCTTTAAAGATTATATAGCGGTTCCTAAAACCAACGGTTACCAATCTTTACATACCTCTTTGGTTGGCCCGCATGGTATTCCTGTTGAGATTCAAATTCGCACTCACGATATGGATCATATGGCAGACAAAGGGGTAGCTGCACATTGGATGTATAAAAAAGCCGGTGATAACGCAGGACATACTGCGCAACAACGCGCTCGCCAATGGATGCAAAGCTTACTTGAACTGCAACAAAGTGCTGGTTCATCATTTGAATTTGTAGAAAACGTTAAAACTGAACTCTTCCCAGAGGAAATTTATGTTTTCACGCCAGATGGCCGTATCGTTGAGCTCCCAATGGGAGCAACCGCTGTTGACTTTGCATATGCAGTACATACAGACGTAGGTAATACCTGTGTGGGTGCAAGAGTAAACCGTAAGCCTCACCCTTTGAGCAAACCTCTCGATACAGGGCAAACTGTTGAGGTAATCACCAGCTCTGGCGCGCACCCAAATGCGACGTGGCTAAACTTTGTTGTAACTGGTAAAGCACGTTTAGGTATACGTAACTATCTGAAAAGCCAACAACATGAAGAAGCGATGTTGCTTGGTCGCCGTTTATTAGATTCTGCACTTGGTGAGTCAAAATTAGATGACATCCCAGATGAAAATATCCGTCGAGTATTACAAGAACATAATCTAAATACTTTACTTGAATTACTCGTAGAGATTGGTTCAGGTAATCTTATGAGCGTATTAATTGCTAAACGCTTGATGCAAGACGATGTTGAAGATATAAACGACATCGCCAAAAAAGCCAAAGCAACAATCATAGGCACAGAAGGCATGTTAGTTAACTATTCTAAATGCTGCCGTCCCGTACCAGGTGATGCCATCACAGCTCATATCAGCCAAGGTAAAGGTCTGACTGTCCACCGCCAAGAATGTAAGAACATTCGAGGCTGGGAAAAAGAACGCTCAAAATACTTAGTTGTAAAATGGGACGATAACCCAGAAAAAGAATATATAGCCGCTCTGCGTATTGAGATCATCAATCATCAGGGTGCGCTGGCTAAATTAACCAATGTTGTAGCCTCAACCCAAGCTAACATAGTTGAGATAGCCACCGATGAAAAAGAAAGCAATTTATACATGATAGACCTAGGTATCACGGTTAAAAACCGTGTTCACGTTGCCAACATTATGCGCCGCATTCGCGTGATGCCTGATGTGCAAAGAGTCTATCGTAAAAAGTAACAAGGATAATTATGAACAAATCATTTATTTCTACTGATAATGCGCCTGCAGCAATCGGTACTTACAGCCAAGCAGTTAAAGTAGGCACGGCTGTTTATTTATCAGGTCAAATTCCATTAGTGCCAGAAACAATGGAAGTGATCTCAGAAGACTTTACTGAACAAACGCACCAAGTATTCAAAAATTTATCTGCTGTTTGCCAAGCTGCTGGCGGTCAAATTCAAGATATGGTGAAAGTAAATATCTTCTTAACTGACTTATCAAACTTTGCGATTGTTAACGAAGTTATGAGTCAATACTTCAAGCAGCCTTACCCTGCACGCGCTGCAATTGGTATTAGCGCTTTACCAAAAGGTGTGCAAATTGAGATTGACGGTATCATGGAGCTGCCTTCAACAAACTAATCAGCTATGCCAGCAGCTATTTGTTGCTGGCACTTTTATTGACAAATTTCTATTTTACCTCATCCGAAATTCTTGACTCACCAACGATTCTCTAGCAATCTGTATAGTAAAGGTATTCAGATCACCTCAAAATGTCATAGTTTGCATTTTAAATAGGCTTAATATCAACGAATTACTTTGCCTTTGTTGGCAATTTATTTGAAGAAGTACTACCGATAAACATTAGGCTCAAAGAAATGTTCAAACGATTGGTTTAAAAGCGATTTATATTGCGTTATTGATTTTTACCATTATGTGAATCAAAACCTTATTTGAAGCGCTTGAATACCAATTAGAAGCTAAATTTTTGAGATGGTTTGGGTTTACTAAGTAACCCTTTCACTATTGTTGTATAAAAGGATCTCCACGTGTTTAAGCTCGCTCACAATGGCAACGTTTTATTAGATGTTCATGAACATTCGCCACCAAGTGCTGCATTTATCATCGAAGCACTTGAGAAATCACCTTATAGTGAGTGCCGAGTTGATCACGACTCTATTAATAACTTTTTTAAAAGTGAATCGAATGAGCGTACGCTCGTTGTTGCCTCTAAACATGATGCAACTCTAGAAGTAAAAATAAGTGATGACAAAATGCAGGCGATAGGCGAATTAACAGTCGCTGAAGGCGGCAAAGTTATGAGCTTAGAAGACGCCAAAAAAGAGCTAATAAAAGCAGGTGTAGCACGAGGTTACAAACAGGCATTTTTAGAAAAGTTATTACAACAGCAATTTGAATTACCAGCAGGCACCAAAACAGAAGGTGTTTTAGCAAAAGGCCGTCTTCCAATTGATGGTCAGCCATCCAAGTTTGTGCCACAAGTCGAAACACTAAAAGATCGCCTAAAAAAACCAAAACTTCGCGAAGATGGCACTGTTGACATGCGTGATTTTGGTAAATTAGCTAGCGTTGAGCCCGGCGTGCTGTTGATTAAGCAAATTCCAGCGACTCCAGGAAAAGAAGGCTTTACTGTAACAGGCGATGTACTTCCCGCCAAACCGGGAGAGAGCCTCACTTTGGTCGCAGGTGAAGGCACCGAAATCTCTAAAAACAACCCACTAGAACTTATTTCTGTCATTGCAGGTGTGCCGGTTGAGATCGCCAACGGAATGCGCGTAGATGATATTTTTACTATCGCCGATGTAAACGTAAAAAGTGGTCACGTAGACTTTGAAGGTAGCGTCATTGTTACTCACAACGTTGAACCGGGCATGCGTATTAACGCCAAAGGCGACATTACCGTAATGGGCACCGTTGAGTCAGGTAACTTATCCGCCGCTGGCAACATCACAATAAAGCAAGGCGTCATTGGCCATCAGCTAGAAGATAAAAGTCTTTCCTGTAATATTATTTGCCAAGGTGATATTCACTTATCTCATGGCCAATATTGCTACTTAGAAGCGAATAATATCCTTATTGAACGTCAATCTAGCCACTGTGTCATGAAGGCCACTAAGCTGTTACAAGTTGGTCAAGAAGATAACCCACAGGGCAAACTGTTTGGCGGTGAGATTTTAGATGCACAAATGGTTATTGCTGGTGAAATTGGCAATGAATCTGGCGCAAAAATGTTAATAAACTTAGCAGCATCAGGTGCCGACGTCACCGCACAAACAGATCAATGCCTAAAGGATCTTGCGCAGACAGACTCACAACTCGACACTCTTCAAGAAGCAATAGAAAAAGCGGATCAAGTAAAAGATGTTGAGAAGAAAAAACTATTACTCGCTAAAATAGGTGCCACACAAATGCATTACTGTGAGCAAGCTGAAATGTTAGAAAAAAAACTATCAACGCTTGAGAACCACCTACATGACTTACTTGAAGACGCAAAGCTCATTGTTAATAAAACACTGCACTCTGGTGTAGAAATTCATATTTTCGACAAAGTATTGCGTACAAACCGCCAATACCCACCGTGTAAGGTCAAGCTTGAAGAAAACAAGGTTGAGGTAGAGTTCAAAACCAGTTGATAAAAAAGAGGCTTAAAGCCTCTTTTTACCAGGGTCATTAATCTTAATTTAAAGAATTCCTTCCACTTGCTGTTTTAGTTGTTCAGGCCAAACACCTACTTGTACTTGTCCAATGTGCTGCTTTTGTAACAGCAACATAGCCAGTCGAGATTGACCAATACCACCACCTATTGTTTGCGGAAACTTTTTCGCAAGTAGCTGTTTATGCCAATCAAACTCTAAGCGAGCCTGATCGCCAGTAATCGCTAACTGAGTAGCTAAAGCATCCGGGCTTACGCGAATGCCCATTGAAGATATTTCAAAAGCATCTTCAAGCACAGGATTCCAAACTAAAATATCACCATTTAAGCCTGCAAATTTGCTGCATGTTTGCGTTGACCAATCGTCATAGTCCGGTGCTCGTACGTCATGAATTTTACCATCGGCGAGTGTGCCGCCAATACCAATTAAGAATACCGCACCGTATTCTTGCGCCACCGCTTTTTCACGTTGTTTCGCAGTAAAGTCAGGATACATCTGGCGCAACTGCTCACTATGTATAAAGGTGATTTGCTCAGGCAAAAACGGCGTTAAATCAAATTCACTCGCTACAAAGCGCTCGGTTGCTTTAATCGCCTGATAAAGTGATGTAACAGTTTCTTTAAGCTTATCAAGAGTACGCTCCGTGCTCTCGCAAATTACTTTTTCCCAATCCCATTGATCAACATACACTGAATGAATTGGGCTAAGTGACTCTTCATCAGGGCGAAGCGCTTTCATATGCGTATAGAGCCCCTCACCTACTGAAAAACCGTAATCAGCCAAGGTTTTGCGCTTCCACTTAGCTAAAGAATGAACCACTTCAAATTGACTACCAGGAATTGTTTTTACTGCGACCGAGACAGCATTTTCAGTACCACTTAGATTATCTTGAATACCATCGCCCACCTTTGCCAAGATTGGTGCTTGTACTTCAACTAACCCTAATTGTTGTTCTAATTGGCTTGAAAAGAACTGTTTTACTTTACTAATTTGCTGCTGTTGCTGCAGATAGTGTGAACTCATAATAATTGGCCTCATTCCCAGTTATTGTTACTTGCTTTATGAGAAAAGCCCGCTGCTTGGCTTTCTCCGATAAAGCAATCCTCAACTAAACCAAGATTATTTTCAATAACCATCAACAAAAAGAACTTAACATTGAAATTTTCACAAAAATAATGCTATAAAAATTACTGATTCAACAATTAGCAGCAAGAAATACTATGGAAAATTATCAAATCGATAATCTCGATAAAAACATCCTTAACGCATTAATGGAAAATGCCCGAACAGCGTATGCAGAACTTGCTAAACGCTTTGCTGTGAGCGCGGGTACTATTCATGTACGAGTCGAAAAAATGAAACAAGCAGGTATTATTACAGGCACCCAAGTAAGTATTAATGCTAAACAAC
This sequence comes from Pseudoalteromonas sp. OFAV1, assembly GCF_021532595.1. Lineage (NCBI taxonomy): Bacteria > Pseudomonadati > Pseudomonadota > Gammaproteobacteria > Alteromonadales > Pseudoalteromonadaceae > Pseudoalteromonas > Pseudoalteromonas sp. OFAV1. Next base: position 123,652 of record NZ_JAKGBG010000005.1, on the reverse strand, counting down.
TTGGTTATGATGTCTGTTGCTTTATTGGTATTAACCTCAATAACGCCCGTGATTATCCGCAAACCTTGCTGCACCTAAAAGAGCTAGAAGAAGTGGTTGAAGCCTATTACACCACGGGAAATTACAGTATTTTTATCAAAGTAATGGCTCGCTCAATTGATCACTTACAAGATGTACTGATCAATAAAATCCAAGCGATTGAAGCCATTCAATCAACAGAAACGCTGATCTCACTTCAAAACCCAATTAGCCGTGCTGTTGTTCCCTAGGGTATAATCAGCGCCAATTAGAATCCGTCAACGAGCACACAACTATGGATACAACTCGCTTTGAGCGTGTAAAGCGCGTGTTAGATCGCCGCCAAACGGACCTAACGGTTTGTTTAGAAGAAGTACATAAACATCATAATTTATCAGCCATTGCCCGCACAGCAGATGCCACGGGGTGTCATCATGTACATGCAGTGTGGCCCGATAACCAAAAGTGGTTAACTAACAATACCTCAGGCGGTAGTAAGAATTGGCTTGAAACTCATTTACACCGCAATATTGATGAGGCTGTAGCCACAATGCGTGCCCATAATCCTGAGGTACAAATTTTAGCAACTAATCTCAGTGATGATGCCGTTGATTTTCGTGACATTGATTACACCAAACCGACGGCTGTTATTGTTGGTCAAGAACGAGATGGAATTTCACCTCGGGCACTTGAACATGCCGATAAGCACATCATCATTCCAATGCAAGGCATGGTGCAGTCTCTTAATGTGTCTGTTGCTGCTGCACTTATTCTATTTGAAGCACAGCGCCAAAGAGAAGTAGCTGGGCTCTACGACCGCAATATGCTTGATGCTAAAGTTAAGCATCGTATTTTATTTGAAGGCTGCCACCCTATTATTGCTGAGCAATGCCGAGATAAGGAACTGCCTTATCCTGAGCTTGATGAAAACGGCAACATTATTGCTGATGAAACGTTTTGGCATACCTTAAAACATACGCAATCGCTTGATGCCTCTAACGAGTGCAAGTAAACTGAAAAAATAGTCTACTAATTAACAATTTGAGTCACCTTTGAGTCACCCTAGCTTAGCGTTATACCCAATCACAGAATTAAAAGGCGTCGGCCCGAAAATGGCCGAGCGCCTCGCTAAGCTAAATATTCATACGGTGCAAGACATGCTGTTTCATTTGCCTCACCGCTATGAAGACCGCACCCGCATTCACCCAATTTGCGAACTACAACCGCATAGCCATGTTAGTGTTGAAGCCACCATTGAAACCAGCCAAATCACCTTTGGTAAAAGACGCATGCTGGTTTGCCAAATTAACGATGGCACGGGCCGTTTAACGCTGCGATTTTTTAACTTTAGCGTAGCTCAAAAAAATGCTTTAAGTGCAGGTAAGATCATTCGCTGCTTTGGTGAAATACGCCGTGGTCGTGTTGGTTTTGAAATGACACACCCTGAATACAGCCTATCGGATACCCCTTCAGAGCAACCTACAAATACCACGCTCACGCCGGTTTATCCTGTTACTGAAGGACTAAAACAATTATCTATTCGCGCGCTTAGCGATCAAGCGCTTGCGCTATTGTCTAAATACCCGGTAGAAGAATTACTGCCAGAACAGTTTCAACCAACCGGAATGAGCTTAGCCGATGCGTTAATGACCTTACATCGCCCACAAAACGATGTTGATTTAACCGCCCTTGAACAAGGTATGCACCCTGCCCAGCAACGGTTAGTGTTTGAAGAGTTACTTGCGCAAAATTTAAGCCTTTTAAAGTTACGCCAAAAAGGGCAAGCCGTAAAAGCCGTCCCTTTAAAGCCCCATAACCAACTTGAGCAACAGTTTTTAGCAAATTTAGCCTTCAGCCCAACCAACGCGCAAAGTCGTGTCGTGGCAGAAATCAAAGGTGACTTACAACACCCGTTTCCGATGATGCGCTTAGTACAGGGCGATGTAGGTTCAGGTAAAACCTTAGTTGCAGCACTTAGTGCACTCACCGCTATAAGCGAAGGCTATCAAGTAGCTTTAATGGCACCTACTGAGATTTTATCCGAACAGCATGGCATCAACTTTAGCCAATGGTTTAATCAATTAGGCATTGAAGTCGCTTGGTTAGGTGGTAAAAGCAAAGGTAAAGAGCGCGCAACCACTCTTGAAAAAATAGCCTCAGGGGAAGCACAAATGATTGTTGGCACCCATGCGTTATTCCAAGAGCAGGTCGAGTTTAATAATCTGGTGCTAATCATCATCGATGAACAACACCGCTTTGGTGTTCATCAGCGCTTATCACTGCGTGAAAAAGGCCGTTTTGGTGACTGTTACCCACACCAATTAGTGATGACTGCAACGCCTATTCCGCGTACTTTAGCCATGACAGCCTACGCAGACTTAGAAACCTCAGTAATTGATGAATTACCACCGGGTAGAACGCCCATTACAACGGTGGCTATTCCTGATGCCCGTCGAGACGAAATCATTCAACGTGTTAAAACCGCATGTACAGATCAAGGCCGGCAAGTGTATTGGGTTTGCACCCTGATTGATGAATCTGAAGTACTGCAATGCCAAGCCGCAGAAGATAGCGCAGAGCAATTAAAAGCAGCACTACCCGAACTAAACGTCGGCTTAGTACATGGCCGAATGAAAGCCACTGAAAAACAAGCCATTATGAGCGAGTTTAAAGCAGGTAATATTCATGTACTCGTTGCCACAACGGTGATTGAAGTGGGTGTTGATGTGCCTAATGCTAGCCTTATTATTATTGAAAACCCTGAACGGCTGGGGCTTGCACAACTCCACCAGCTGCGTGGTCGTGTTGGTCGTGGGGCAACTGCATCACACTGTGTTTTACTTTATCATGCACCATTGTCAGCCACAGCGCAAAAACGCTTAGGGGTGCTTCGTGAAAGTAATGATGGTTTTGTGATTGCTGAACGAGATCTTGAAATTCGTGGCCCAGGCGAAGTACTTGGAACCAAACAAACAGGCCTAGCTGAATTTAAAATTGCAGACCTAAACCGCGACAAACAAACGCTCAATCATGTCAGACCTATAGCCTTCAAAATATTAAACGACTACCCAACGCTTACCGATAAATTGATTCAACGCTGGCTTGCTGGCAAATCAGACTACGCACAAGCTTGATCGCAAATCAAAGCGCAATCTGATTTATAAATTTCCTACTAAACAATAAAAAAGCCCAGCTAATAAGCTGGGCTGACAAGTTAGGGAGTTATCCAAGGGTTGGATTAGAACTTGTATTCAATACCAACACCTAAGTAATCTTGGTCAACTTGATTATCTGTATCAAACGTTGAGTAGAAACCAAATACTTTCGTGTTTTTACTTAGCTTGTGATCAACACCTGCAGAAATAGCTGTTTTCTTGTCGCCTTCATCAAAGTCAATTACTTGGTATTGTACTTTGAAGGTGTTGCTATTCATTTGGTAAGCAGCATTTACTAAGTAACCATCAGCTTCTGCACTACCATCCACTTTCTCTTGTGTTTGGTACATAGCACCTAGTTTGAAGTCACCAACTTTACCTTGCACTGTTGCACGAACAATGTCGTAACCTTTTACTTCGCTGTCAGCTGCAATTGATGCATAAAGTTTGCTTTCTTTAAGTTTTGCATCGCCGTAAGTTAGCGCTACTGAGTAACCGTTATCAGCATCTACATCATCTTCAGCCACATACGTTGCTAATACTTTGAAGCCACTGAAATCTTTAGAAGCATAAGAAATTGTGTCACCTAAACGGTTTTCGCCTTTGAAACCATTTTTGATATCTGCTTCAAGGTCATTGAATAAATCAATTTTACCTTGAGATTGCTTCATAGCTGTATCGTTACGACCGATAACAACCTGACCAAAGCTGCCTTTAAGACCTACATATTGGTTACGTGCAGTGATGTTGTCATCATTGTCGCCTTTTGAATCAGCGTCAGATACGTCAACACCAAACTCAAATTTATAAACCGCTTCTAAGCCTTCAGAGATTTTCTCTGAGCCTTTTAAGCCAAAACGTGAGTTATTGCTTTTAATTTCTGTGAAAGACCCTTCGCCATCATCTGATGATTGAACAGTCACGTTTGCTTTACCATATACATCTACATCAGCTAATGCAGAAAAAGATAAGCCACCAAATAAAGCTAGGAATAAGCTAGACTTTGCAAATTTCATGTCGTTTCCTCAATAATCGCAACAAAAAACACATGTTGTGTTTCAATGCGCGCAGTGTGACAGCGAAAAATGACAGAAAGATGACAATTGAAATAAAATCGTCAATTTAGCTTCACGAAATATAATTATTTCTGAAATAAAAACGTAACTTACTGTTTCACGGTTAAGTTTTTATAAAAGCTAATTTAAATAAATTTTAAGTTTTTATTTGCAGCTCAGTTAGTAAGGTTACCAACTTTTCTAAAAGAGGTGTTTGTTCATTATCTCTGTGGTAAGCAACAAACACATCTCGCGAGGTATGAGCAACATCTTCAACATGGTATAAATCACCCGCTTTTAACTGCTCTTCTACTAATAACTTAGGAATAAACGCACTACCACCGCACTTCAAAATTAAATCAAGAGCAATACGCCCTGTGCTGGTTCTAAAGTAAGGAGGCGCGTGGCCGTTAAACTCACGAGCATGCCACAAAGAAAAGGTAGTACCCCAATCAACATAAACATATTGATTGTCGAAAAAGTTTTCGCTGTTAGCTGTTTCAAAAGCACTCACAGGAATGATTGGCAGCTCACAAATTCGTTCAACAACTAGCTCATCCACTTTAGGAGGATCAAACAGTACCGCTAAATCTAATGTACGCTCTAATAGTAAGCGAGTACTTTCTTGTTGTGCTTTTACTTCAGCGACTAACGATACACCCGGCATGGCAGAAACAATATTTGTGATGCCAAACTGTAAAAAAGCATCCCAAATATTAGGTGTACCTGCTAAACTAATCTGCTTGTGCATATTATCAGCAAGCGCCACATCAACTTTTGCACGTTGCATGCCGGTAATGATCATTTGCGCATGTGGCAGTAATCGCTCACCCGGTGCTGTTAACTGAATATTGTTACGTTGACGAATAAATAAGTTAACGCCTAAACCTTGCTCTAACTGCCTGATCCGAAAACTCACTGCAGACTGCGTAATATATAAATTTTCAGCTGCTTTGCCGAAATGGCGAGTACGAACCACTTCGACAAAAGTCTTCAATAAATCGATATCCATTTTTTACCCTTACGATAAAAATAACTTGTTTAATAAAATCGACAACTTGATCCATACTCCTGCAAGAAATTAGGGCATGAGGATAAAGCCATGAGCAATGACATTTCATCACTTCGTCAGGCATTTGCAAGCCAACGTCAATTTTATGATGATCAAAACTTCCCACGCGGTTTTGGTCGTAGTGGTCACTTCACTTTGCTAGAAGCCGACATTCTCGAACAGCATGGTGTTGTATTAAAGGGTTTATACAACAAAACCCTAGAACCACAAAATGAATTTCAAACTCAATTTGTGCAAGTTGTTACCGGTAACCTTGAAGCAACAAACCCAGTTGAACGCGCTTGGATGAAATACCTAAAACAAACAACCTGTAAAACGAAGTTTCACACTTTGTTTGGTCGTTCACGTATTGCCAGTCCTACACCGCAAAGTGTTGAGTATTATTCTGAGTCAGATAGCTTATAACGATTTGCTTTTTTACCCTTTTAGGGTTAAAACTTGTAATAACTTTTGTTTCGCCAATAAGTTATTACAAGGCAAGCTGTGACTCGAAGAATACTAATAATTGAAGATACGCCAACCATTGCGCGAGTGCAAAAACATATCGCGCAAAAAGTTGGCTATGAAGCAGACATTGCAGGTAATTTAGCCGAAGCAAAAAAGCTTATAAGTGAGCACAATTATTTTTGTGCTGTGGTTGATTTTATTCTCCCAGACGCACCTTTAGGTGAAGCCGTCCCCTGCACCATCGCTGCCGATATACCGACTATTGTTATGACCGGTAACCTTGATGAAACCACGCGTAATATCGTCGAAAAGCACCCAATCATTGATTACATTACCAAAGAAAATAAACAAGCTTATCAATACCTAGAAAAACAACTGGCGCGTTTACCTCGCAATGAGCAAATACTGGTGTTAGTGGTCGATGATTCAAAAGCAACTCGTCAGCTAATTTGTCATTTATTAGCTCGCCACAAATACCAGACAATTGAAGCCGTTGATGGCGTCGATGCTCTCAGAGTATTAGCTGAAAACCCAACAATTTCAGTGATAATAACTGATAACGAAATGCCGAACATGAGCGGTGCAGAGCTCTGTGTTGAAATACGCCGTTTATACTCCAACGATGAAAAAGCAATTATCGGTATTTCTGCTTATGATACTTTGCATCTATCAACGCGTTTTTTAAAATCAGGCGCAGACGACTACCTACGAAAGCCATTTAATAATGAAGAATTCTACTGTCGACTAAGCCAAAACGTCGACATGCTTGAAAACATCAAAACGATTCGTTTACAAGCAAATACCGATTACCTAACTAAACTACCAAACCGACGTTACTTTTTCGGTGAAGCAAATAGACATTTAAAAGCCGCTAAACAAGCTGGCTCGTCGGTATCCCTGGGCATGATCGACATTGATCATTTTAAATCTATTAATGATAATTATGGCCATAATGCAGGTGATGAAGTGCTCAAAGCGTTATCACATCACATGACCCAATATTTTGCAGATAATTTAGTAGGCCGCTTTGGTGGTGAGGAGTTTGCCGTGTATTTTGCAGATCAAGATCCAGAAGAAGCATTACAACGCCTAGAAAAATTTCGCGCTTTTATTGAAAAGCACAGCCCAGAGTTTAGTAAAGAGCAAATTCATTTCACTTTATCCATAGGCTTTCATCATCAGCCTATTTACAGTCTAGATGAACTGATTAAACAGGCTGATTTAAAGCTTTATCAAGCAAAAGAGTCTGGACGCAATAAGTTAGTTAGCTAAAGCCTAAACAGGCTTTGTCACCGCTTCTAATTGCGCCTTTCGTTGTTTACGGCTTTGTCGATACGAGTCCCAACTAAATAGTGCCAGCGCACTCCAAATGCACGCAAAAGTCACTACACGCTCAGCATCAAATACTTCACCGTAAAAAGCCACTGCAAGTATAAACATTAAACTTGGACCTATGTATTGGAAAAAGCCCAGCGTGCTGTACTGCAGGCGCTTTGCGGCACCTGTAAAACATAACAGCGGCAAGGTTGTTACCACTCCGGCACTGATGAGTAACAGGTTAATGTGCCAATCATTCGCTGTTAAATCAGAGCTTGCTGAAGGCGCCATCAACCACCAGTAAATAAGCGCCACAGGCAATAAAATAAGCGCTTCTAGTAATAAGCCTGGTAATGATTCAATTGGCAGCTTTTTGCGTAATAATCCATAAATGGCGAACGAACCGGCTAGTGAGAAAGCAACCACGGGGAATGAACCAAAGCTCACAAGTTGAAGTAACACACCACAAAGTGCTAAACCTACCGCAACGCCTTGCCATTTACGCAGTCTCTCACCTAAAAACAACATACCAAGTAACACATTGATCAATGGATTGATGTAATATCCTAAACTTGCATCAAGCATATGATTATTGTTCACAGCCCAAATAAATAAGCCCCAGTTAAAGCCTAGTAAACTGGCTGTTATCACCAACATCAGTAGTAATTTAGGTTGCCCAAGCACAATACGAATACGCTGCCATTGATGACGAGCTGCGATAATAAGAAGTAAAAATAACACCGACCAAATAACGCGATGCATCAAGATTTCAAATGCAGATATTTGCTGCAAAAACTTAAAGTAAATGGGTGCAAGACCCCACATAAAAAAAGCTAAACATGCGAAAATAACCCCTTTTCGCTGTTCAATATTGGTAGGCATAAGCTTGGCTTTGTAGGTTAAAAACATTATTTTACGCCCACTAAGCAGTGACGCAAGCAAAACGCGTTAAATAAACCCATGTATTTACTTCTAAAAAGGGACTACCATTGTTGCAAAGTAACGCCTTGATATTAAGCACCTGTGAAACGCTTAATTCTGCATCTTGAGGTCATTTGGTATATTGCTAAAGACATCGCCTTAAAAAACCACTAAAATGCTCGGCGATGAATACCAATACCGCAATGTCCAACACACCCGTTCGATCACCACACGCCGTACTCAAACAAGTGTTTGGTTACAAGGATTTTCGTGATGGCCAAGAAGCGATTATAGCCGCAGCGCTAGACGGACAAGACTCGCTTGTACTTCTGCCAACAGGTGGAGGCAAATCCTTATGCTATCAAGTCCCGGCATTAATCCTCGATGGTGTGACTGTGGTCATCTCGCCGCTTATTTCTCTGATGCAAGACCAAGTTGCCCAACTAAGAGCGCTTGGCGTACAGGCTGCATATATTAATAACAGCCTTCCCTTTGAAGAGCAGCAAGCGGTATATCAGCAATTGCACTACGGGCAAATTAAGCTGTTGTATGTGGCGCCAGAAAAAGTGTTGCAACATGAATTTTTAGAACGTTTAAGTCATCTTAATTTAGCACTTTTTGCCATCGATGAAGCACACTGTGTGTCTCATTGGGGCCATGATTTTAGGCCACATTATTGTCGACTCAACGAGTTAAAACATCGCTTTATGCATGTACCTATGATGGCACTTACAGCGACAGCAGATAAGGCAACTCGTTACGATATAATCGAACAGCTCCAGCTTAACCAGCCGTATGTGCACACAGGCAGCTTTGATAGACCTAATATTCGATACACCATTGAAGAAAAATTCAAACCTATGGTGCAACTGCTTCGCTATTTAAAAGAGCAGCAGAATCAAAGTGGCATTATTTACTGCACCAGCCGTAAACGGGTTGACGATGTTGCTGAAAAACTTGCTGATGCAGGTTTTAATGCCGCAGCCTATCATGCAGGCATGAGTAACGAGCAACGCCAATTTGTGCAATCAGGCTTTGCCCGAGACGATATTCAAATTGTGGTTGCAACGGTTGCATTTGGTATGGGTATTAACAAACCAAACGTGCGCTTTGTGGTGCATTACGATATTCCAAAAAGCATTGAGGCCTATTACCAAGAAACAGGCCGAGCTGGTCGTGATGGCCTTGCCGCAGAAGCGATTATGTATTTTGATCCAGCTGACATAGGCCGCGTGCGGCGCTTTTTTGAAGATATTGAAGACGAGCAACGACGCCGCGTTGAAGAACAGCGCTTTAATGCGATGGCCAGCTTTGCCGAAGCACAAACATGCCGCAGACAAATCTTACTCAATTATTTTAGTGAATATAAGCGCGAAACTTGTGGCAACTGTGATATTTGCTTAAACCCACCAACCAGCTTTGATGGCACACTCGTTGCGCAGCAAGCGCTATCTTGTGTGTACCGTGCCGAGCAACGTTTTGGGATTGGCTATATTGTTGAACTACTACGTGGTGCAAATACCAGCCGCATTCGTGATAATAATCACCACCAGCTAAGTACTTATGGTATTGGTAAAGATCACAGCGTGGAATTTTGGCTAAGTATTTTAAGGCAACTTATTCACCAAGGGTTATTAAGCCAAGACATCACGCAAGGCTCATCGTTACGTTTAACCGAAGCCGCCCGTGCAGTGCTTAAAAGTGAATATGCATTACAACTTGCCGAGCCTCGCTTACAAGCCAAGCACGTATACCAAGATAAACTCGCCCAGTTTAATTACGACAAAAAACTGTTTGCTAAATTACGTGCCTTACGTAAAGAACTGGCTGATGCGGATGATGTGCCACCTTATGTAGTATTCAACGATAAAACGCTTGCTGAGATGGCGCAACTTATGCCAACTAATGATAGCGAGTTCTTAAAAGTGTCGGGTGTTGGTTTTACTAAACTAAATAAATACGGCGCACCATTTTTAAATACTATCCGCGACTACTTAGCCGCAAACTAGGACTACCATGACTGAACTTACTTTTGATGCAGAACATGCAGTCATCATTGTGCAAGCAAGCGAGCCTCCTCATGACGAAGATTTTGAATTATGGGCTACCTTGTTTTTACATACACCCGCAATAAAAATTGCCGACTTTGATGCTGGAGCCGATCGACATCAGTTAAGATTTCACTTTACAGATCATAGTTTTAATCTAAACTTTGAACATTACAGTGAAAGTATTTGGATAAATGCTGAGGGCGTAGAAGCTACAGAGATATTAGGCGAGCTTTATCAGCATTTAGTCACACAGTTACAATAATAAGCTAGACTTTTTTCCACGCTTAGTATGTAGTGACTGTATAGGAAACAATCAACTAAGGGTGTAAATGGGTTTTAAGCAGTCGCACTTCGTTGCTCTACTAATTTTGTTGCCAGTGAGCTTGGTAACGAACGTGTATGCAGAACAGCAAGACATAGACGATAGCAACTATTGTCAAAATCAGCGCACACTAAAATCCCAAGATAACAATTTGCGCCGCCAACTTGATACCGATAACCCACTTCCGCAGGCTGCTGAAGGCAGCAAAATAACTTCTATAAAACTTGAGCAGCTCAATGTATTTAATACCGAGCTTGAAGAAGAAAATAACTTTTTATTTCGCTTTGCTAATCGTGCTCACATGACCACTGAGCCGGATGTAATACACAGCGTTTTACTATTCAAAGAAGGTGATGTTTACAATCCACGTAAATTACTAGAGTCTGAGCGACTGCTGCGTAAACAAGGTTATTTGTATGACGCCCGTATTAACGCCAAGCTTGACTGTGACGGAAATGTACACGTTAATGTTGTCACCCGCGATTTATGGACCTTACTGCCAGAAATAAGTTTCAGCCGCAGCGGTGGCGAAAATGAGTCAAGCCTTGGATTTCGCGAGTCAAACTTTTTAGGTTGGGGTAAACGCGTGTCGTTCTCGCGTACGCATGATGCTGACCGTACCGGTTACCTATTTGTTTATGATGATCCTAATATCTTTTCAAGCCGCTATCGTGGGCGGCTAGAATATTCCGATAACGACGATGGTAAGCGTCATTACATCGATGTAAGTTACCCGTTTTTTTCTATCGATACACCTTATAGTTATGGCGCAACAAGCTACTCTGATGAGCGCCGCGAATCACTTTATTATCGGGGAGATGTGGTCAGTGAGTTTGAACAAAAAACTGTATTAAGCCGCGCTTACTTTGGTCACTCATCACAACTTGCCAATAATTGGACCCAGCGCATAAAACTCGGCATTGAAAACCGCGAAGAGACCTTTAAAGACATTTCACAAACGCGCTTCCCTATTGCAGATGATCGTAGCCTTAGTTACCCCTATGTGAGTGCGCAATGGTTTGAAGATCATTACATCAAAGTAAGAAACTTCGACAGCATATATCGTACCGAAGACCTCAATCTTGGATGGAATATCCAAGCTCTTCTTGGTTATTCAAGCAAAGACTTTAGCGATGATTCAAGTCGTGCCATTTACTCACTATCATTATCAAAAGCGCACTACAGCGGAGATAATCAACTTTGGCGCTTTAAAGCCGACATAGACGGCTATTGGAACGAAGCCCTTGATGATGTTGAAAATCTTTTCACAAGCACGCAAGTCCAGTATTACCTTAATACGACTCTTAGGCAAAGCTGGTATGCTAAAGCACGCCTGCAGTACGCAAAAAACCTGACCGCCGACAGACAACTTACTCTAGGTGGAGAAAACGGCCTCAGAGGCTACCCGCTCGATTACCAAGTAGGCGATCGTAGCTTTTTAGTGACTTTAGAAAAACGCTATTATTGGGAATACGATTTATTGCAGTTATTCAAAGTCGGTGGCGCGGCATTTTATGATATTGGCAGAGCTTGGTATAACGACAAAAACAATGGTGAAAATGGCAATGTACTACAAAATGTCGGTGTGGGTCTTCGTTTAGCCCCTAGTCGTGCCAATGCAGGAACAGTAATCCATCTAGATGTTGCCGCACCGATAAATAATCACGATGATGAGATAGATTCAGTACAATGGCTTGTGACTGTTAAAAATACCTTTTAAGCTAGTGTTATTCAGCAACTAACGCGCTAAAATCGGACGTAAATTATTAGCTTGGGAACCCCTTTGGACTTCGTCGAATTTTTTAATGAGCAATATCATTTAATCGTGACAATCATCGCGGTTTTGCTCTATCCGCTACTACGTAAAACCACCAAAAAACTGCTTTTAAAAGCCATTAAAGGTAAAGCTGATCCGCACCGAGAGTACCGTGCAGAGCTACTCCTTAACATTATTTTGGCGATCGTAATGCTATGCTTAGTATTAGTTTTTTGGGGTATAGAGCTGCGCGGCTTGTTAGTACTAGGCTCATCCATTTTTGCCATGTTGGGTGTAGCCCTTTTTGCTGCTTGGTCGTTACTAAGCAACCTAACAGCCTTCTTGCTGATGTTTATTCAAAACGATTGTCGGGTTGGTTTTTGGGTCAGAGTAATTGACGGTGCAAACTTTTTAGAAGGGCGTATTATCGAAATGGGGTTAATGAACGTGGTGCTTGAGCATGTTGATGGCCACAAAGTCATTTACCCAAACAACATCTTTGTTACCCGCCCTGTGATGGTGTTAAAGACCCCACCAACAGCGACTAAAGCGCCAACCATAAAGCGCATTTTAGGGCCAAAAAAATAAAAGCCGCAATTGCGGCTTTTTTTATAAAATACTTTAACGGCTAATTATTTAAATCTGCCGTTTTCAACTCGTCTTCAATATCGCTTATTTCATCAATAAAGTTTTCAAGTTGTTGCTCTACAATACTATTTGCATGAGCAAAGTAAGCAAGATGGAATACGGCATCCCCCTCGTTCACAAGCGGCATGGTTTGTTGACCAATCACAATACCACTGCGCGGAGCGAGTAGCTCAAGCTCAGCATCACCAAGTGGGCTGCTGATATAAGCTAACACTTGCCCTTTCATTACTCGCTCACCAAGTGATACTTGTGCACGCACAATACCGTCAACTTCGGCGCGTACCCAGCTTGTTGAGCTTGCAATAACCGGCTCTGGTAGCTTCTTAGCTCGCTTACCACGTACCATTTTTAAATGGCGCATTACATAATCAACACCTTGCACACCTGCAGCAATGGCAATAGGGTCAAAGCGAAGCGCTTCACCAGCTTCATAAGTAATCACTGGAATACCTAAATTTGCCGCCTCACTACGTAATGAACCATTACGAAGTGACGCATCAATCACCGCTGGAGTACCAAAGGCTTTCGCCATAGCTGCCGTTGCAGGATCACTTAAATTAGCACGAATTTGCGGCAAGTTTGTCCGGTGTATCGCGCCCGTATGTAAGTCAATAATATGCGTACAATGCATAGCTACCTGCGAGAAAAATGCATTAGCCATGCGCCCAGCTAATGAACCGCGGGTTGAGCCCGGAAAGCTACGGTTCATATCTCGGCGATCAGGTAAATAGCGTGATTTGTGAATGAATCCAAATACATTCACAATCGGTACTGCAATAATAGTCCCTCGCAGTTGCTCAGGCTCAATCTTAGCCAGTAATTGCCTAACAACCTCAACACCATTGAGCTCGTCACCATGTATGGCCGCACATACCATTAATACCGGTCCTTGCTGCACACCATTGACGACTTCAATCGGAATATTTAACGGCGAATGGGTATAAAGCTTAGCAGCTTCAATAGAAAATGTTTTACGTTCGCCAACCCCCACCGTATCACCTAAAATTGAAAACGGTGTATTTTTCTTAACCTTAGCCACGCACTGTTCCTTTTAATAGAGCGCTAATACCCAAACCTCCTCTAGATGCAGAATTCAGCGTTTCACAGGTGCTTAATATCAAGGCGTTACTTTGCAAGAATGGCAGTCCCTTTTAAGAAGTAACAACGATGAGAGTAAGTGCCTGTGAAGCGCCCAAAGGGTTGGTTTAAAAGCGATTTATACTGCGTTATTGATTTTAACAATAGAACCACTATTACTTACAATCAATGCCTTGCCTAAATCGCTTTTAATTCCAACTGAAACTCGCACCTTGAGGTGGTTTGGGTATACATAATTATGGGTAAAGGCTTAGCCTTTACCACGAGTTGCAGTTCTTTTTGTAGCGGCTGTTTTCTCAATAAAATTGATGATCATGCCAGCAATGTCCTTGCCTGTTGCTACTTCAATGCCTTCAAGGCCTGGTGATGAATTTACTTCCATCACTAATGGACCACGTGCAGAACGAAGTAAATCGACACCTGCTACGTTCAAGCCCATCGCTTTAGCAGCTGCAACAGCAGTTCTTCTTTCTTCAGGCGTAATACGCACAAGTGTCGCACTACCACCACGGTGTAAGTTCGAGCGGAACTCACCTTCTTGAGCTTGACGCTTCATAGCAGCAATAACTTTATCACCTAGTACGAAACAGCGAATATCAGCACCGCCAGCTTCTTTGATGTACTCTTGCACCATGATATTGGCTTTCAAGCCCATGAATGCTTCAATTACACTTTCTGCTGCTTTGCGTGTTTCAGCTAATACCACACCGATACCTTGCGTACCTTCAAGTAGTTTAATTACTACAGGTGTGCCACCTACCATGCTTAATAAGTCTTTTACGTCATCAGGTTTGCTCGCAAAGCCTGTTACTGGCATACCCACACCTTTTCGCGAGAGTAGCTGTAGTGAACGTAATTTGTCACGTGAACGGGTAATAGCAACAGACTCGTTCACAGGAAATACGCCCATCATTTCAAACTGACGTAATACCGCACAACCATAGAAAGTTACTGATGAACCAATACGTGGCACGATAGCATCAAAATCTTTTAAATTTTCGCCACGATAATGAATTTCTGGTTGCTCTGAATTAATGTTCATGTAACAACGTAGTGCATCAATCACTTTTACTTCATGACCACGCTGTTCTGCTGCCTCTATCAAGCGACGTGTTGAATATAAATTTTGGTTGCGAGATAAAATACCAAGTTTCATAGTTAAAACCTTAACTGTTTAACTCATACACATTAAAAATGTGTCATAAGTCCTTTTTATAATAAGTGTGATAAAGCCGGATCAACGACTATACGATTTTCCATTGCTGTGCGCCCTAGCAACATTCTAAATTTCATCGTTGCACGGTTACTTAAGGTTACTCTTACAGGCCAGCTTTGATCTCCTGCAACGAGTTTTGTTTCAATAAAGTAACGAAGTTCACGCTGACCACTCGAACTGGTCACGTACTTACGCTCAACGATTTTTGCACGACACAACACTGTTGTTTCTACATCTTCTTGCAGAGGATGGGTACTAAATTTCACCCAGTTTTCGCCATTTTCTGAAAATTCCTCAATATCAAACGCATGAATACAAGATGTACGCGCACCTGTATCCACCTTCGCTTTGATCTTCTCAATGCCCAGTTCTGGCAAGCTCAGCCACTCACGCCAGCCAACTATCATTTTTGCGGTCATTCATGTGCCCTCTTTAAAAAAGTGTCTTATACGCTACAGCGCTAGAAACACCAACGAAATATATTTATCCCCTCGATAAATCGATTTCATTAATATAGTCTTGACTATACTAATGTATATACTCAACTATATCGCACTATTTGTAAAATGAGAGCTCAATATGATCAATGGGTTACTTCATGTCTTAATCTTAGACGAACAAGGCGGCGCACGTGCTATTGACAATAGTACCGAGCTGCAAAATTGGCAACCTGCACACGGAAAACTTTGGGTTCACATGGACTACAGTCAGGCCGATGCAGTGCAGTGGCTTGAACAAAGTAACTTATTAACAGATTACGAACTTGAGTCCCTTATTGCTGATGAAACACGCCCTCGCCTAACTAAAGTTACCAACGGTAACATGCTGTTTTTACGTGGTGTAAATTTAAACCCCGCGCAAAGTCCAGAAGATATGGTGTCGTTACGTTTATTCATCAACGAGAATGTTATTGTTACAACGCGTAAACGCCGTTTATTATCGGTGCAAGACGTTGTTGAATCGTTCGATGGTAGTAATGGCCCTTGCTCAATCTCTGAATTAGTGTGTCAATTAGCGCAAAACCTAACGTCTCGTATGCAAGCTGTGATCGATAGCCTTGATGACACACTCGATGGCTTTGAAGATGAAATTGATGAACCAAACAAAGGCTTTGATCATCAATCGCTAGCGCAAATTCGTCGTCAGACAATCGCGTTAAAACGTTATTTAAGACCACAAAAAGAAGCACTTATTACTTTGTTAAACAACAAATATAAGTGGCTAGATGAAGACGATAAAGCTCGCTTAAACGAAACAACCAATATGTTGATCCGTTATTTAGAGGAGCTAGACAGCTCGATTGAACGTGCACAAATTATTCAACAAGCGATTACCAGCCAAGTGTCGGAGCAACTAAACCAACGCATGTATGTGATGTCGGTGGTTGCTGCACTGTTTTTACCACTTGGCTTCTTAACAGGCTTACTCGGTGTAAACGTGGGTGGAATTCCGGGCACTGAAAGCCCTTATGCATTTAGCTTGTTTATTATTTTCTTGCTGGTGCTAACCGTTGGAATTGGCATTTACTTTAAAAATAAGAAGTGGCTATAACGCGATAACCTTTTTAATTAAATCAAGGCGGACGGCATGTTCGCCTTTTTTTGTCGCCAAAATCAGGTGCTCGCCATCGGAGTTAAATATTTTAAGTGTCTCAGCCCTTCCCTCTACCTGTTCACCAGATACTAAGGTAATACTCAATAATGATTTATGCATGCACCATAATTCGTACTTATCGTAGTCGCCACAGTCTATGGGTTGATAGGTCATTTTACTTTTGAGTTTTATTAAAGAGTAAATCGAGCTTAGAAGATATTAAAGTGAAGAGCAAATGGCGCTCTCGGCAGGGATCGAACCTGCAACTTAGCCTCCGGAGGGCCACGTGATATCCATTTCACCACGAGAGCACATTTGTCGTCGCCAGTACTGACTCGCGATATCAGCATGACAACCCGGCAATGATAATGGCATCTGTCATTAAATGCTAGCGCCGAGCTCTCTATATGCACATAAATTCAGCAATTTGCATTAAAACACTTCACTTTCGGGCAGAACCAAGGTATTAACGTATACTTAGTAAAATTAATAACAAGGTGGCATTCTTTGCCGCATAAGGGGAATTTGATCATGAGTTTAATGTCTACAGAGCAAGTGGCGGAATTTTTAGGTGTCAAAGTTGAACGTGTAAAACGCCTTGCTCGCGAACATTTACTGATCTCTAAATCACAAGATGACAAAGGTGAGCCTTTGTTTGATCCAGAAGACGTAAAAAAATATAAAGAGCTTGCCGAGCGAATTGGCGGTCTTTAGTTTTTAACTTTTAATATGAAGTGGTTAAGCTGTGTAAGCAGTGGAGCCACTTTGTCCATCGCACCACGTTGTTCATACCAGCAAATACATAAAAGTAAAAACAATGCATGAAACGCCGCGAGCTTTTCAACTGATAAGTTAAACTCGTAATGGTCGCACACAAGCGCATGGTAACTTTTAAGTAATGCTAGTTGCTGCTCGTCATTCAGTGCAAAACTCACCACTAGCGCCGCTAAGTCAAAATAAACATCGTTACTTTTGGCATATTCAAAGTCGATCAAAAACATACCTGATTCATTCACAATGATATTTTCTTTTACTAAATCATTATGGCAAAAGCCCATATCTTTTGGTGCTGAAGCAATATAAGCCAGTGATTGCTTAATTAGCTCTGCGTGTTGCTGGTAACGGGGTGTTTGCTGGTAATAGTTAATTTCGTAGGCAATATCCATAGGCTCAGTTAGCACAGGATAACGATGTAAATTCACTAAATCAGGCAATAAGCTACTACAGAACTCCCCGCTTGCAATGCTACCTGCCACGTATTCAAAAATAGCGGTATCGGTTGCTTGCTCTAACCAAAGCGGTGCTGGACAGCAGCTTTGCTTTGCAAAGTGCGTTTGCGCAGCAAGGCCAATTGCAGGCCAGTGGTCGCGATAATGCTTAACCAAGAAATCTTTATTTGAGGTTTTTACTAAGTAGTTGTCATTGCTTAATCCCTCAACCAGCGGGCTGATTGAGGTAATAATTAAATGGGGGTCAAAACGCGCAAATAACGCGTGAATTTGTTGCTCAGTTTTCATCTATAGCTGTGCAAGCGGCTTAGCCTGATGCTGCTCGTATTCTTCGTACCAAGTTTTAAAGCCCCACGCTGCCATAATGGTGTAAAACACAAAAAGAACTAAGGTTGGGTAATAACCTTTTTCAAAGTACAAATACATCGAAGCTGCATCAATCACAATCCAGTATAACCAGTTTTCCAGTACCTTCTTAGCAACAAGGTAGGTTGTCACCACAGCAAAACAGGTGGTAAAACTGTCTAAATAAGCAAAATCAGCATGGGTGTAATTGGTCATCACAAAACCAATAACAACTGAAGCTAATGAAGTAGCAAGCAAAATCACTGCATGGCGCTTCAACGACCAAGAAATTATTGGCAGATGATCTTTATTGTTCATGCCCCGGCGCCAAACTACCCAACCATATACCGCCATATACATGTAGTAAAAATTAAGTAGCGACTCCATCAACAGTGCGCCATTCCAGTACATCACGGTATAAATAAAGGTGCTCAAAAACGCGGCAGGCCAACACCATAGGCTTTCTTTAATCGCTAACAGTAAATACGCCATCGACAATGCAACGGCAATGTATTCCCAATGCGACATGGCAGTAAAGCCTGAGAAGGTTTCGCTCAAAAATTCCATAACACGCGCTACTTTAGAGATTAGTCTTCGCTAGGCGACAAGTCACCATGTAAGAACTTACAAACAAAAATAGCTTTACCAAACTCTTCATATGAACGTTTGATTTCAGTATTAAGTACAGACATCACTAAATCATAATCACCGAAAATCTGTGTCGATAAGGTATTGGTGATCACTTTTAGACCTTCATAACTATTTACACGGTCAATAAAACCTTTAATAAACGGAATATAATCTTGGTGAAGTGGATACTTGCTGATCTCTACTGAAAGTTTCATATGCGTTACCGAGTATTTTCAAAGTATTGCATTGTAACTCGCTTATACTAACAAGTCATGGCTCTGGCTATTTTTTAGTGTAAAATCAGCCCCGATAAACATTGAGGACTCATTATGGCACGCCGCATCACTTATAAATTTAAAAACCAACCGCGCGAAATCAATTTTGCTAAAGATAAATACCGCGATATGTATCATGCGATAGCTGCGGCTGAAGGCATTGATTTAACGAATTATTTAAAGATGGAACAGCAAGTCGAAATGACTTCAAAAGGTTCTGCAGCAGTGCGTAATTTTCGTGATCAAGAATTCGCACGAATGGGCTTTAGCGACGTGTATTTTATTAAAGAATAGTTATTCTTGATACTCGTAGCTTACTCGCGGGGTGATATTACACAGTAACTCGTAAGGAATGGTGGTCGCACACTGGGCAATCTCTTCAACAGGAAGCTCAGGCCCCCACATGATCACCTCATCTCCTACTTTGATATTGTCGTGGTTATCACCAATATCGACCGTGATCATATCCATCGCCACACTGCCGACAATACCATAGCGCTGCGACTTAATAATAACCGGTGTGCCCTGCTCGGCATGACGCGGATAACCATCACCATAGCCCATCGCAACTACGGCAAGCTTAGTGGCTTTATCACTACACCAACGGCCACCATAGCCAACACATTGATTAGCCTCAACATCACGAATCGCAATAACGCGTGTCGTTAAACGCATAACAGGTTCAAGCCCGTGCTGTTGACCAACACCATTAAGCATTGGCGATACGCCATAGAGCATCAACCCCGGGCGTACCCACTCGCCATGACCTTTTGGCCAAGCAATAATGCCAGCTGAGTTTGCAAGGCAATACTGCTCGCTTTTGCCATCAGCTAATGAATCAAACAAAGCAATTTGCTGAGCGGTCTTTTCATCATTGATGTCATCGGCACACGAAAAATGCGTCATTAATTTAATGTCATCACGGGCATTAGGACTTGCTTTTAAGCGACTGTAAAAAGACTCAAATTGCGATGGTGCAATCCCTAAGCGATGCATGCCGGTGTTAATTTTTAACCAACATGCAATCGGTGCATCAAGCATTGCATTTTCAAGGCTGGTGAGCTGATTCTCATCATGAATGATGGTTTGAAAGTTATTCGCCAGCAAAATTGGCAGATCGTCTTGATGAAAAAAACCTTCAAGCAATACAATCGGTTTTGTCAGTCCACCGGCACGTAGCGCTAACGCTTCGTCAATTCGTGCTACCGCAAAAGCGTCGGCATCATTTAAGTATTGGGCAATTTTTACTAAGCCATGACCATAGGCGTTGGCTTTTAGCACCGCCATTACTTTGCAACCAGGCGCAAAGCGCTTCACTTGCGCTAAATTATGGGCAAGTGCTTGAAGGTTGATTTCGGCAATGGCTAAGCGCATTAGTATTCGTCATCCATAGCTGGACCCGCGTAGTTATCAAAACGCGAGAATTGACCTTGGAACGTTAAACGTACTTTACCGATTGGGCCGTTACGCTGCTTACCAATGATGATTTCGGCCACGCCTTTTTCAGCACTGTCTTCGTTATACACTTCATCACGGTAAATAAACATGATTAAGTCGGCATCCTGCTCGATCGAGCCTGATTCACGTAAGTCGGAGTTGATTGGGCGTTTATCGGCACGTTGCTCTAGAGTACGGTTTAGCTGTGATAATGCAATAACCGGACATTGCAGTTCTTTTGCCAGTGCTTTTAATGAGCGAGATATTTCAGCAATCTCTAAGGTACGGTTATCAGATAAGCTTGGTACACGCATTAACTGTAAATAGTCGACCATGATCATACTAATACCGCCATGGTCGCGGGCAATACGACGTGCACGCGAGCGTACATCTGTGGGTGTTAGGCCCGATGCATCATCAACATACATCTTACCTTTTTCCATCAACAAGCCCATGGTTGACGACAGGCGCGCCCAGTCATCATCATCAAGCTGACCAGTACGCACCTTAGTTTGGTTAATGCGACCTAGCGATGCCAGCATCCTCATCATGATTTGCTCTGAAGGCATCTCTAGTGAGTAAATAAGCACAGGCTTATCTTGTGTCATAGCTGCGTGTTCGGCTAAGTTCATCGCGAAGGTGGTTTTACCCATCGATGGACGTGCCGCCACGATGATAAGGTCAGAAGGCTGCATACCTGCCGTCATTTTATCAAGGTCGGTATAACCTGTACTTACACCGGTTACACCATCTTGCGGCGACTGATAAAGCTCTTCAATCTTATCGACGGTTTTTTCTAAGATGCTATGTAAGCTTTGCGGCCCTTCAGTACTTTTTGTGCGTTGCTCTGCAATTTTAAATACTTTACTTTCGGCAAAGTCGAGCAAATCATGGCTGGTACGCCCTTCAGGGCTAAAGCCAGCTTCGGCAATTTCGTTCGCAACACCAATCATTTCACGGATAACAGCACGTTCACGAACAATATTCGCGTAAGCATCAATGTTCGCTGCACTTGGCGTGTTTTTGGCAATTTCGGCAAGGTAGGCAAAACCACCGACACTACTTAACTGATTATTTTTTTCTAAGCTTTCAGAAATAGTGATCAAATCGATAGGGTCGCCACTTTCAGCAAGGCTCACCATTGCTTCAAAAATTAGCTTGTGGGTGCGGGTATAAAAATCCTGTGCAACCACTAACTCAGCAACACGGTCAAACGCTTGATTATCAAGCATTAAACCACCTAAAACAGATTGCTCAGCTTCAATTGAATGGGGAGGAACTTTTAATGTGTCGACTTGCTTATCTGGTTTGGCCATAACTTCACAAAACTTAAATTGAATGGCTCTATTCTATCGACTTGCTAAGGCTGTGCAAATAGTTAATACCAATCGACTTAAATATTTGGTCATTCTAGCATGCTAAATAAAGCGCTAACTGCGTTAGAAATGTCTAAAGTAGAGTAACTACATGTCAAAATTTCTGCCTTGTTATCACTTCATTTATCTGTCGCTATTTAAGACCAACAACTTAACACGATTGGTATAAGCGGGAAGTCCTCCCGCTTTATTGTAATTGAGTGAAATATTGTAATTGAGTGAACTGTAATCGTTATTTCTGTTTACGAAGTTCAATGCGTCCGCTAATCGTATCCATTTCGATATCAGCATCGCCACCGTTAATACTAAATTCTAAGTCGCTAGATGGGCCGTATTTAGCCTTCGTTGCTCTGTCATCACTCAGCTCATTAACGATTTTACCGTTAGCATGAGCTTCAATTTCAAACTTTGCCGATACATCTGCAGGGAAGTAAAACTCGGCGTCACCACTGACTGATTCAAAACGAATATTGGCATCTGCTAGCAGCTTGTTGATGTGAACTTCCGCTTCACCGTTTACTGTGTTTATGCGTAGCTTTTTAATTGCATCAAAGGCAAAGTCAATATCACCATTTACGTTCTCAAGGCGAACATCTTGCGCTTTGGTTTTTGATTTTATATCACCATTAACTGCAGTAAAGCGTAAGGCACCCTGTGAGTTTTTATCGTTGATTTCACCATTGACTGTTTCAAAGCGAATATCACCGTTAAGATCATGGGCATTTACATCACCATTGACTGTTTCAAAGCTCATGTTGCCGCTAATTTTTTGCACTGTAATGTCGCCGTTGACGGTATCGATTTCAGCGCCGGCTTCAAGCTCTTTAGCACTGACGGTTACATTCACACCGGCAAACTCAAGCTCACTGCTTTTTGGCATGTAAATGGTTAAACGTGAACCGTCACCGTTATTCCAACCACGTAAGTTACGCGGCATTTTGACGATAAATTCAACACGGCTGCCTTCCACATCTAAACGATAACCTTCGGCTTTATCATCAAGCTCACCTTCGATTTTAAGTTGAGGCTTATCCCAGCCTTCAATGCGTACATCACCCCGTTGATTTTCAATAAAAATACGTTTATTTACAGGCACATCAATTTGTTCATTAATGGTTTGTCCTGCCATTGCCATCAGTGGCAATAATCCTAATGTTAAAGCTAGTAATTTCATAATTGTCACTCCTAAATCGTTTGCCACTTCGGTGCATGCACCTTGTTAATTAAGTCCAGTTGTTGCTGATAAACCTGTGAGAGCATTTGTAATAAAGCTGGATTTTCAGGTTCATTCTCAAGTGCTTGCTTGATGGCGCTTTCTGCTTCTTCTAACTCTTTAAGCTGTTGCTGCCAATTATCGGTTAATGCAGGTTGATTTTGATACTGCACCAATAAACCTTGCTTTTGCTTAGTGAAATAATCACTCATTGCCATCATGCTATTTGATTCACCTTGACCGACAAAAAGCTGTACGGTCAACAGTGCAGCAATACAACAAGCAGCCACAGCCGCGAGCTTATTCCAGCCATGAGTTGGTTTCTCAATTTGCTGCGTTTGCGGC
This sequence comes from Pseudoalteromonas sp. OFAV1, assembly GCF_021532595.1. Lineage (NCBI taxonomy): Bacteria > Pseudomonadati > Pseudomonadota > Gammaproteobacteria > Alteromonadales > Pseudoalteromonadaceae > Pseudoalteromonas > Pseudoalteromonas sp. OFAV1. Next base: position 100,133 of record NZ_JAKGBG010000005.1, on the reverse strand, counting down.
TCTGCAATTGCTCGCTCAATACCCGGCCAGAGATCTTTATCTGGGCTAATATCTTGCTTCTGGTTAAGCGAGTCATTTAAAAATTGTTCAAATTCTGGCTTACTCATTTTCATACCACTCTTTTAATAACTGCCTTGCACGGTGAAATTGCGATTTACTAGAACCGACCGCCATATCAAGCATGCTTGCTATCTCTTCATGGCGATAACCTTCAATGGCATGGAGCACAAACACCATACGTGCTCGCTCAGGTAGTCTCAGTACTAATTTATCGAGGCCGTTAAAGCCGTCACAATCTGCTGCGCTTTGCTCATCCATACCGCTTTGTTCAAAACTCACTACTTTTTGAAACCAGCTTTTATGTTTGCGAATGTAGCTAATCGCAATATTGCTGGTAACACTGTGTAACCAAGTCGAAAATTGTGAGCGTCCATCAAAGTTCGCGATTTTGTGCCACAACTGTACAAACACTTCTTGTGTTGCATCTTCGGCGTGCTCTTTGTCTGCAAGTAATCGCAAACAAAGGCTATAAACCCGCTTCACATGCAACTCATAAAGTGTTGCATAGGCAGCTTGATCACCGCTTTTAACCCGCTCGATCAAGGCATGCTCACTTTGCTGGACGAACGCTTGTTCTGCATCTATCAACATCCTGGATGTTGTCCTTTATGATTATTATTGTGAATTTAGTGTATTAGACGTAAGGGAGGATTCAAAAGGTTTAAATGAAATTAAATTTTTTTGTGTAAGCTACAAATAATTGAGCTTACACAATTTTATTTGGGGGCTTGCGTTATTCGGCAGGTGATGCGTCGCTTTCGTCTTCGCTTGTTTCTGCGGTTTTGTAGCGCCAACCTAAAAACACAATACGAGCTGGAGATGACGGTGTCGTGCCATTTTTAACCTGCAACAAACTTGCATCGTAATGGGCACCACTGCCCCCTGTCGCTGTGATACTTGAGCCACGAACGCTACCAAATAGCTCACCACTACCAGATAACTTTACCGTTGTGAGGGGCGCATATATCGCAGCATATAAATTTGCAGATCCACTAAATTGCACTCCGTTGATGCCATTAAATGTTGAATAAAATGACAGTGAAGGATGACCACTGCTGGTTAACCCTTCTTGTTCAGTGATCACTTTTGCTCCCGCACCAATGCTCACTTTGCCGGTGATTAACACGGTTAAACTGCTGTCTTTCTTTATTGTAAGAGTCGTGTCGCCTTCCATTGAGAAGTCACCATCAACCAATAAAATAACATCACCACCAGAGACCTCCATTTTACCGTCACTGGTCATTTTTAATCGGTCTAGTGCAAATATAGATTCCTTACTATTACTACCGCTTGTTTTTGTTTGTGGATTTGAATCAAACAAGAAAATATCCGCAAACGTCGGAAAGATAATTTGTCGACCATTTTGACTAAAAAAACCTTTTTGAGTGTTCAGCTTGAATTGCTGTGTTGGCCCAATCGAAACAGTATCATAGTCAGTAACTTCATCGAGAATATCGACCATTTTCTCTGGAAGTATAAGAGGATCACAGTTGGTGTCTGGGTTGCTCGGATCGTAATCTGGTGCACTAGGATCTGCAACGGTAACAGGTGCAACATTTGGGTTTACATTAAACTTACTATCACTGTAATGAACACCATTTTGCTGATTATTATAGGTATCTTTAAAGTCACCTGTTCCACCATACATAATATCCAGCGCTTCACCTTGGTTATTTGTAATAAACGTCGACCACTGCATTTTGGCATCGCCATTAGCTCTAACAACACCTGACACAGTGCCACCACGATGGGTATAATACCCACCCGTGTAGACGTTACCGTCAACACGTAAACCACTACCTGGTGAAATATACACCCCGGTATTTGAATGAATATTACCTATAATCGGTGATGAACCATTTAAGTAGATAACCCCTGTAGCCTTAACATCACCTCTTATAGGAGAATGACCAGACAGCACAACATCCGAATCACCAGCGATGGTCGATACATCGCCATCATTCGATTTTGTTTCTTCATAGCTACCTTTGCTAGAGTCGTAGCTATCAATACTGCCACTCCCCGATAAGTTAACGCCTTTACAACCCACCATCGCATTAGTAAATACAGAGCTTCCTTTAGCTCCTTGCAGTGCAAAGCGTGCAACTAGATTACTTTGTGCATCTCCCTCAAAACGCTGACCTAAACTGGCAATTTCTAGTTCACCATCGGCATTTTTACTTACACTGGCATTAAACGTAGCATCAGCAGCGATAACGCCCACTCCTGAGGCATCGCTTGTTTTATTGATCAACTCATCAACCGCGAGAATACCTTCTCGATTAATAGTTTGCTGCAATAACTTAGCTTGTTCAAAAACACCTTTTTCGGCTAGTAAACGACTGTTTAGTTTTTTCTGAAAATTACCACTTAAGCGCTCTTGTACAATTGTTTCGCGTAATGAACTCAGCACCACAATACTCGCCATGCTGGTTAAAATAAGAACCGTAAAAAGCGTAAAACCAGCTTGTTTATTAAACACGACTATTCCCATATGCTTTGAGTAAAATTGCGTTCGTTAAGGCAATATCGATGTTGATACCTTGACCAAATTGAGTTGGTAAATCCCGTGGTTTGACACTTATCGTGACCAAGTCACCAGATAAACTAAACGATAATGCTTCAATACCAGTTAGTAAGCGTTCGGCAACCGCACCATTTAACGAGCATAATAAGTCGTTGCCATTTAAACGATAGATTTCTGTCACTTGAGACGTGGTAATAGAGCCATCACAGGCAATAACGCCACTTGGCTGCGTAATTGTGATCGTGCTGTTATCTGCACTAACGATTGGCGTTAATTGCGTTTGTTTTATACTTCGGGTGAACACTTTACTTGTGAAGCGAATCACTTCTTGGGCGTTTTCAAGTTCTTTACTTACCGCAATCGTACTTTTAATAGCCGAATAAGATAAACTCACGCCTGCAAGTAAAAATGCCCCTGCTGCAAGTGCAACCATCAGCTCAACTAAACTAAAACCCTTACCACGCTTCATCATTAGCAAGCCGCCGATAAATCGGGAAAACTGGCGTTTAAACTAATTTGGTTTTCAGCGTTATCAGTCATACGTTTATCAACCCAGCCAACATTTATTTGCATATCGTTACTGTAAGAAGCCGGAATCGTCAGTTGGTAGTCGTTTACTTGTGGCTTAAGGCTTTCTCTAAAAGTGGCATCCTGAAACAAAGCGGGATCGGTTTTTTGAATTTCACAGACATGCGGCCATAAACGCTCAATTGTGTTTTGGCCTTGAATAAGTGACACCGTATAATGAAAACTATTGGTCGCATACTGTAAAGACTTCAACTGCGCTGCAGCTAAACCCAATAACGCTATCCCAGCAATAACAACAGAAATCATGACCTCTAGTAATGAAAAACCTGCTTGTTTGTTCATGCACACCCTCGCTGTGAACTTTCAACTAACCAATTTTGCCCACTTTTAAGTACACACATCACATAGTCTGTGGTGTTAACATGCTCATCTTGAATACGAATACTTGCTTGTCTATCAACCTCACCACTGGCACTCACCGTTAATGAGACCAAATTGACGCTAACTCCAGCTTTTGTCACAGAAAATGCTTTTAAAATAGTATCAACACCGGCTTCATTTAAAGTCACTTCCCAGCGGTTATCACTCACAACTAATCGAATCGACTTATCGCGTTTTACAGCTTCACTGCGTGCATATTTGTAAACGTTGTTGAGTTGATTTGCGGTAGTAATGACGCGATCTTGCAAAATCTGCTGGCTAAAAGATGGCAATGCAAGACTTGCCAAAATCCCAATAACACCGAGCACCACTAATAATTCAACTAGGGTAAAACCAACTAAACGACGCAACTTAGTTACTCCCAACAATCATTGGCTGTCGCGCTGTAACTACCATCATGGTTAACGACAAGCTCACCACAGCGATCGCCCGCTTGTGCAGATCCCGTATTAGGTGTTGCTTTTAAACTGTAGCCACGGTTTTTAAAATCACTCACTGCACCAGCAGCTTTATCGGTGGCAGTATAAGTAAAAGAGTAATAGCTAGTATCTTGCGTTGTGAATGTATTGGGATATCCACCATTTCGCGAATAGATACGCTCAAGACTTGCACTATATTGAAGTAATTCTTGTTGAATATCAGCACGTCGGCTGCGCTGCATATGCTCAGTATAAGCGGGTAATGCCACACTGTAGAGAATACCTATAATTGCTACAACAATAAGTAATTCAACTAATGTAAAACCACGTTGCTTACCTTGTCCACTTAACACGAGCGCATTTAACAATCTTAATACCTCTAATACTTTTTTGTTAAAACAATATAAATGACAGCGTTGTCAGTGTCAATTTTAACCAATTTACCTTTATTCATCCGATTATACTAATAAGAAGAATAAAATTAAGAAAAAAGAATGCTTGTTTGTAAAATAGGTAAGATTATAGGATTATCTATTAGGTATTTAAAGCGTGAAAACTAATACCATTTACCGTAAACCTATGAGTTGATAGCGGTACAAAACGCTACAATTAAGCGTGTTTAAGGCTAATTCAGAAAGTGGCTATTACTCAAATTTCAGGCACAAAAAAGCCGCACCTAAGCGCGGCCTTTTTTACTTAATATTGCTATTAAGCTTCAGCGATAACGATTACTTTGATAGTAGCCGTTACGTCTGAGTGTACTGCGATTGCTACGTCAAATTCGCCAGTCTCACGGATAGTACCTAGAGGTAAACGAACTTCTGATTTAGCAACTTCAACGCCAACAGCTGAAATAGCTTCAGCGATGTCGCGAGTACCGATAGAACCGAATAACTTGCCTTCGTCACCAGCTTTAGAAACTAGTGTAACTTCAGCTAATGCTTCTAACTTGTCAGCGCGAGCTTGAGCAGCAGCTAGATCTTCAGCGATCTTAGCTTCTAAATCAGCACGACGTGCTTCGAAAGTTTCGATGTTAGCTTTAGTTGCAGGAACTGCCTTACCTTTTGGGAAAAGGAAGTTACGTGCGAAGCCAGATTTAACTACAACCTGGTCACCTAGGCCACCTAGGTTTGCGATCTTGTCTAGTAGAATAACTTGCATGTCTCTACACCTTTTAAAAACTGTTAATCCGCTGCTTACTTATGTAAGTCAGTGTATGGAAGAAGGGCTAAGTAGCGAGCACGCTTGATAGCAGTTGCTAGCTGACGCTGATATTTAGCGCTAGTACCTGTGATACGGCTAGGTACGATTTTGCCACTTTCTGTAACATAGTTTCTAAGAGTAGCTAGATCTTTATAATCGATTTGTTGTACGCCTTCCGCTTTAAAGCGGCAGAACTTACGACGTCTGAAATAACGTGCCATGAGTATAATTCCTCAAAAAATTCTTTCTATATGTTGAGCATGCAAGACCAATTGGCTTAAGCCGCTTCGACCTTCGTGACGGTTTAAAAACCCCGTCACCTGCACTTGGTGCCCAACGTGCAATTGTTGAGTCTGTTGTTGCAATGGCGTGCCGCTGGCAACAACTTGAAGCCTGACATAACTATTACGGTTAAGGTCTGCTTCAACTTGCATCGATTTATGTTCAAGAACAAAAATACAATGCGGTATACCAGCAGGGCTTTGACTATATTTTGGGGTTTTACATACAACCCCAGATAGTGTCAGCTGATTCATATAAGGATTAAGCGGTTGGCTCATCTTTTTGTCTCAACTGCAAGCGCCATGCTTGAACTCAAAACGATTAAGCAGCTGGTGCTTCTTTCTTCTCTTCTTTCGCAAGAGGAGATGCTTCAGTTACAGCGTCTTTAGTACGCATAACTAAGTTACGAAGCACTGCATCGTTGTAGCGGAAAGTAGTTTCTAGCTCGCTGATTACTTCAGTAGGTGCTTCAACGTTCATAAGAACATAATGAGCTTTGTGAAGCTTGTCGATTGGGTAAGCCAATTGACGACGGCCCCAGTCTTCAAGACGGTGGATAGTACCACCAGCTTCAGTGATAGAACCAGTATAACGTTCGATCATACCAGCTACTTGCTCACTCTGATCAGGGTGAACCATGAATACGATTTCGTAATGACGCATGGATATTCCTTACGGTTAATAGAGCCTTCTACCGTTTCGGCCAGTCGGTTTAAGGCAAGGAATTAAATTTAATAAGCCGAAATGAGCGCGCATTTTACGCTTAGATTGATAATTAAGCAAGATAAAACAGCAAGCCAAGCTAGATTATTGTGCTCTAATAAAATTTTCTAAGCGCTAAAAACAAAAAACCCAGCCGAGGCTGGGTTTTTGAGATTCTGAAAACTAAAATTACTTGATTTTAGCTTCTTTGAAAATCACGTGTTTACGAGCTTTAGGATCGTATTTTTTGATTTCCATTTTTTCAGGCATGTTACGCTTGTTCTTGTCGGTAGTGTAGAAAAAACCAGTACCAGCAGTTGAAACTAAACGGATCTTATCGCGCATGATTCAGTTCCTTAAACTTTTTCGCCACGAGCACGGATTTCTGTAAGAACCGCGTCGATGCCTTTTTTATCGATAATACGCATACCTTTAGTAGTAGTGCGTAGTGTTACAAAACGTTTTTCACTTTCAACCCAAAAACGGTGAGTTTGTAGGTTAGGTAGGAAACGACGTTTAGTCGCGTTTCTCGCGTGTGAACGGTGGTTACCAACCGCTGGACGCTTACCTGTAACTTGACATACTTTAGACATGTCTATATATCTCCAATAACTTCGCTCGAGCTTAATTTTCCCTTAGGCCAGTATTTGTGCCCCGGGATAAATCGAAGGGCGCTCTTTATACAGCTTATACAGGCAAAGATCAAGTAACAGATCTTATCCAATCAGCTCATGTGTAAATTTGATAGCGGCTAATTATAAAGATCGAATGCCCTTAGGGAAAGTAAAAACTGCATTTAAATTAAACTAATTTCTAAAATCGCCCTAAACTGCTCATTTTTAACACACTCTCTAGCCTAACAAGCTTTATATAAGCCCTCTTTCGGCAAACGACACACAATTTTCACCTCCCACTATGATGTGATCCAGCACATTTATATCAACTAAGGCTAACGCTTGCTGCAATTTCGTGGTGATCAATTTATCAGCCTGACTTGGCTCAGCTACTCCACTTGGATGGTTATGGGCAAGAATCAGCGCCGCGGCATTATTACGTAATGCTGCTTTAACGACTTCGCGTGGGTACACAGAAGCTGCATTAATAGTGCCGTAAAAAAGTACTTCGTCTTTAATTAATTGATTTTGATTATCTAAATACAGCACCATAAATACTTCTTGCTGCAAACCACGCAACTGAATAGTTAAGTAGTCGTACACAGCTTGTGGCGAATTAAATAGTGCCTCGCGTTTACATTGCTCAAGCATATAGCGCCGGCTTAATTCAAGTACCGCTTGCAACTGAACATACTTAGCCGCCCCTAAGCCCTTTTGTGCGCAGAATTCTTGTTCGCTCGCGTTAAACAAGTTTTGCAATGAACTATTTATACTGAGTAAATGCTCTGCAAGCTCAATAGCATTCATGCCCGGCACGCCTGTGCGTAAAAATATTGCTAATAGCTCTGCATCTGAAAGTGCTTTAGCACCTTTAGCAAGTAGCTTCTCGCGAGGCCTTGCTGATAGAGGTAAATCGGTTAATGGCATTGCTTCATCCTTAAAACAACTATATCAATGACTAAACTGTACTATAAAACCTAGAAAATCCAGTTTTTTCCTGTCATGAAAAAGAAAACTTCATGCTATCGGTAAAGATTTGCTATCGTTAGCCCATATCGACAAAAGTTAAATTTCACGTAATGACTAAATCAGTAAATAAAAAAATCCTGCTAGGTATGAGTGGTGGTATTGCAGCCTATAAATGTGCAGAGCTTGTCCGCCGTTTAAAAGATCAAGGCTGCGAAGTTAAAGTCGTCATGACCGACTCGGCAAAACACTTTATTACTCCTTTAACAATGCAAGCGGTAAGCGGTGAAATTGTTTCTGATTCATTACTCGACCCAGCAGCAGAAGCAGCAATGGGCCATATTGAGTTTGCTAAATGGGCCGACCTTATTTTAGTTGCCCCTGCAACCAGTAATATTTTAGCGAAAATGGCAATGGGTATTGCCGATGATTTACTGACAACACTTCTATTAGCCACCCCTGCAAAAGTGGCTGTAGCACCTGCCATGAACCAGCAAATGTATGCCCATCCTGCTACACAAGCAAATATTGCCACACTTCGCGAACGTGGCGTGGCTATTTGGGGCCCAGGTAAAGGCGAGCAGGCTTGTGGTGATGTAGGCGCAGGCCGTATGTTAGAGCCTCACGAGTTAGTCGCGCTTTGTACACAACCTGAAGTAGAGCCATTACTTGCTGGCAAAACCATTACTATTACAGCAGGACCAACCCGAGAAGCCCTCGACCCAGTTCGTTATATCTCTAATCACAGCTCTGGCAAAATGGGTTATGCCCTTGCCGAGGCTGCACTTGCTTTAGGTGCAAAGGTCAACTTAATTTCTGGCCCAGTGACAATTAAAGCACCTGCTAATGCCCTGCTTACTACTATAGAAAGTGCTGAGCAATTACTCACCGCCTCAATGCAACTAGCCGTACAATCAGATGCCTTTATAGGCTGTGCAGCAGTAGCCGATTACCGTGCAGCAGCAATTCATGAGCAAAAAATGAAAAAACAAGGTGATGAACTAACCCTCACTTTAGTTAAAAACCCAGATGTTATCGCAAACGTTGCAGCGCTTAGCAAAAACCGTCCTTATACCGTGGGCTTTGCCGCCGAAACCCAAGATGTTGCAAGCTATGCACAAGGTAAATTAAAGAACAAAAATCTCGATATGATCTGCGCAAATGACGTATCAAAAGAAGGCCTTGGCTTTAATTCTGATCATAATGCTTTAACACTTTTCTGGCACAATGAGCAGCTAGATTTAGCGATGGGAAGTAAAAAAGATTTGGCCATGAGCGTGATGACTGAGCTTGCCAAGCGTTTGTAAAAATGCTGGAAAGAAACTGAATAAAACATTAACATAAGCCTCTCATTTGCACAAAAAATGGCTTGTCTGACTCCTAAGAGCGCAAGTAATAAATTATAAGAAAGGAATGGTCATGCCTGCGACAAAAAGAAGTAATCGCAAAGAGCAGATTCTGCAAGCACTCGCACAAATGTTAGAAACCAGCCCAGGTCAACGTATCACAACTGCAAAACTAGCGGCTGAGGTAGGTGTGTCTGAAGCTGCGTTGTATCGTCATTTTCCGAGTAAAGCACGGATGTTTGAGGGCCTAATCGAGTTTATTGAAGATACCCTGTTATCACGCATTAACCTCATTTTAGAAAATGAGAAAGAAAGCCAAACACGTGTGTACAATATTTTACTGCTATTATTAGCCTTTGCTGAGAAAAACCCGGGTATTACCCGCATTTTGACCGGTGATGCCTTGCAAGGTGAACAAGAGCGTTTACGTGAGCGTGTACAAGGCCTATTTGAAAAGCTAGAAACTCAGTTCAAGCAAGTGCTACGCGAACGCAAACTGCGCGAAGGCAAAGCATTTCAATCAGACGAAACCACCCTAGCCAACTTCTTACTCGCCTACGTAGAAGGTAAGATGAATCAATTCGTGCGCAGCGACTTTAAAGCAAAACCAAGTGCACAATTTGAAAAACAATGGCCAGAGTTACAAAAGATTTGGTTGTAGGAAATTAGCCGTAGGCGCGATTTCATATCGCGCAACGGTGAAATTAAAATTACGCGGGGTAAACCCGCTGCTACCCTTTTAACAAAACCTACCGACCTCTTTTTTAGCTTATGGCTGATAGCTTAAAGCTTACAGCTATCAGCTCACCTCCCCAAACACGCCACTTATCGTATCTACTCGAATTGTTAATTTAAAACGCTACACTGGGTGCATCATTTTAAAAACAACGAGAAAGATGAATGAAAGCGCAATTATCACTTTTGAGCTTAGCCTTGGTGACAAGCCTTGGTAGTGCACAAGTTAGTGCGAAAGAAGCTCTGCAATTTAAAGACGTGTTTGATTTTAAATACGCAAAAGGCACCCAACTTTCTGAAGATGGCCAAATTCTTAGCTTTAGTGCTGACCCGTATCGCGGTAATGCACAAGGTCAGGTTTATACATTAAACAATAACACCCTGCTTGCCAGCGTTGAGCGCGGTACTCGCCCTACTATTAATAAAGCAGCAAACTGGGTGGCTTTTACTCAGGTACCTACCCTGCTTGAAAAAGAAACCACCAAGAAAAAAGATGAACTAAAAAATAACCTAGTTTTAGTGAATACTAAAAATGGTGAGCAACAAACGTTTAACGATGTAAAAGACTACGCGTTATCGGATGATGGTGTATGGCTTGCTTACCAACTCGATAAGAAAGCAGAAAAAGCAGATAAAAAAGACGACCAAGAAAAAGACGAAAACAGCAGCGAAATCAAGCCAGACAAAAAAGATAAAAGCTTTGATTTAGTGCTTGTTAACCTTCAAGACAAAACCACTCACACCCTAAACAATGTATTCAGCTATGCGATTAGCAGCACCGGTGAGCAGTTATTAGCAAGCCAAAGCTACAGCAATGGTGCCGACAACCAAGTTGTATTAGTTGCGCTTAATAATGACTTTGCAACGAGTGTACTAATTGATGAGCCGGGCGTTGTGGCAAATAAAATTGCTTGGCAACCAAACAGCAATACCGCAGCGCTGTTAATTGGTAATTACGTTAATGATGACACACGCCGTCGTGACCACAGCTTACAGCTTTTACAAAACGGGGCGCTTTCAACCATTCACTCTGCAGATAGCAGCTGGACTATTGGCAAAACAGCATCGCTAAAATGGTCTGAAGATGGTGCTCGTTTATACTTTGAAAACCACCCTAAACTCGCTGCAAAAGTTGCCGCAAAAGAATACAAAGATGAAGCTTCTTTATATGATTTCGATACCATTCGCGACCAAAAAGGCCTAAACGTTTGGCACAACAAAGACGCTGAAATAAAACCACGCGAAGAGCAGCAATGGAACAAAGCCAATAAGCTGCGCCACTACCAAGCGGTTTATCATGTAAATGGTCAGCAAGTTGTGCAGCTTAGCACACCAAACATGCCAGAGGTTTCGCTAAATACTCATCGCGAAGCCCTATTAGGTTACTCAGACCTACCTTACCTAGAACGTGTTATGTATGGCGGTTTTTACGCAGATTACTTCAGCGTGGATGTTAAAACTGGTAAACAAACCGCTATCATCAGCGACTATCCGTTTAGACCAAGCCTTGCGCCAAATGGCCAATTTGCAGCATTTTTCCAAGACAGCCAAGTTCAGCTAAAAGATTTAGGTAACAACAAGGTTTCGACCTTATCTAAAGCAATTAATGCTATTTTTGCCGATGATAAGCATGACTACCCATCACCTCAACCGGGTTATGGTTTTGCAGGCTGGTTAAACGACAGCAGCCAAGTACTGGTTTACAGCAAATTTGATATTTGGGCTTTTGATGTCGCAACACAAAAGGCAACGCGCCTAACCCAAGGTAAAGAAACCAATACCCAATATCGTGTTATTAAACTTGATAAAGACCAAGTGGGCTTTGCCAAAGACGAAACATTATTGCTAAGCGCAACCAACCTGCAAGATAAGCAAACTGAAATTGCCAAGCTTGACTTAACAAGCAATAAAGTAAGCAAAGTACTATCGGGTAAAAAGCGCTATGATGTGGTGAAAAAGGCAAAAAATGCCGACAAATACCTATTTACTGCGCAAACATATCAGCAATTCCCTGATTACTACCAAACTGACTTTAGCTTTAAAAAGCCACAGCGTGTTACCAACCTAAACCCACAAATTAGCAACTTTGCATGGGGTGAAAAACCTGAGCTCATTAGTTACAAAGGGTTTAATGGTGAAGATTTACAAGGCGTATTAATCAAGCCAGCGGGCTACAAAAAAGGCGATAAGGTTCCGGTGGTTGTGTACTTCTACCGCTATATGAGCCAACGCATGTATGACTTCCCGAAAATGGAATTAAATCATCGCCCTAACTTCCCGATGTTTACCTCAAATGGCTATGCGATTTTCTTACCTGATATCCGTTTTGAAATTGGTCATCCGGGCAAATCGTCAACCCAAACGATGATCAATGCCACTCAAAAGTTAATTGATTTAGGCATTGCTGATCCAGACAAAATTGGTTTACAAGGTCACTCATGGGCAGGCTACCAAAGTGCCTTTATGATCACGCAAACAGATATGTTTAAGGCGGTTGTATCGGGTGCGCCAGTATCTAATATGACCAGTGCATACAGCGGTATTCGCTTAAAATCAGGCCTTGCGCGTCAATTCCAATACGAAACAGGGCAAAGCCGCATTGGTAAAACCTTATTCGAAGCGCCAGAGCTGTACATCGAAAACTCACCCGTATTCTTTGCCGACAAAGTGAATACCCCAATCCTGATTATGTTTGGTGACAAAGATGACGCTGTGCCATGGCACGAGGGTGTTCAATATTACCTCGCGCTTCGTCGCGCAGGTAAAGATGCCACCTTCTTACAATACGAAGGTGAACCACATCACTTGAAGAAATTCCCTAATCAAGTGGATTTCTCGGTGCGCATGATGGAATACTTTGATCATTACTTAAAAGGCAAGCCAGCTGCTGATTGGATCAAGAACGGCATCCCTTTTATTGAAGAATAAGCAACAAGCTGATTTTCAGCTTAAAGCACACCTCCCCCAGAGCCAGCATTTTTGCTGGCTTTGTTCTATAAAATCAATCAAACAATCTGTTTTTTCGATTTTATCAATCGATTTAAACCCCAGTTTGTAAGTGGAAAGTTAATCAGAACAACTCTATATTTCATCCAACTTCTAACTGGAGACTACACAATGTTTAAAAAATCAACGTCAGCGTTGTCTAAAGTCGCTGTTGCAGTATCTTTACTCGTAGCAACAGGCGTACAAGCGACTAACGACATCAAATCAAACCAATTCTGGTGGCCAGAACAATTAGATCTTAGCCAACTTCGTGCCCATGGCGCAGAATCAAACCCAATGGGTCCTTACTTTGATTACAAAAAAGAATTTTTAAAGTTAGACCTAAACGCAGTGAAAGCCGATATTGAGAAAGTATTGACTGATTCTCAAGATTGGTGGCCTGCTGACTACGGTCACTATGGTCCATTCTTCATCCGTATGGCGTGGCACGCATCAGGTACGTACCGTACTTTTGATGGTCGTGGTGGCGCAGGCGGTGGTCAACAACGTTTCGACCCACTAAACAGCTGGCCTGATAACGCGAACCTTGATAAAGCGCGTCGCTTACTTTGGCCTGTAAAACAAAAATACGGTCGCAGCATTTCTTGGGCTGACTTAATGGCGTTAACAGGTAACGTTGCGCTTGAATCAATGGGCTTCAAAACCTTCGGTTATGCCGGTGGTCGTGAAGACGATTGGGAGCCAGATTACGTATACTGGGGCCCTGAAGGCAAAATGCTAACTGACGAACGTCGTGACAAAAAAGGCAAACTTAAAGGCCCATTAGCGGCAGTTGAGATGGGCTTAATTTATGTAAACCCAGAAGGCCCTCACGGTAACCCTGATCCACTGCTAGCAGCAGAAGACATTCGTTTATCATTCGGCAGCATGGCAATGAACGATGAAGAAATCGTTGCGCTAATCGCCGGTGGTCACAGCTTTGGTAAAGCACACGGTGCGAAAAAAGCGACCTGCTTAGACAAAGAGCCAGCAGCTGCGGCTATCGAAGAGCAAGGTTTAGGTTGGAAAAACAAATGTGGTAAAGGTCACTCAGAAGATACTGTGACTTCAGGTCTTGAAGGCGCATGGACAGTGACACCAACACGTTGGTCAATCAACTACCTACAAAACTTATTCAGCTTTGAGTGGGTTAAAACGAAGAGCCCAGCAGGCGCAACTCAGTGGATCCCTGAAAATGGTCAAGCATCTAACCTAGTGCCAGATGCACACATTAAAGGTAAGCGTCATGCGCCTATCATGTTCACAACTGATATCGCGTTAAAAGCAGACCCTGAGTTCCGTAAGATTTCAGAGCGTTTCTTAAACGATCCGAAAGAGTTCGAACTGGCATTTGCTAAAGCATGGTTCAAACTAAACCACCGTGATATGGGCCCACGTGCTCGTTACCTAGGTGACTTAGTGCCAGAAGAAGTATTAATTTGGCAAGATTACATCCCGGCGGTTGATCACAAACTTGTTGATAGCAAAGATATCGCGTCACTTAAAGCAAGCATCTTAGATTCTGGTTTATCTGTATCTGAACTCGTGCGTGTTGCTTGGGCATCAGCAGCAAGCTACCGCGACACAGATATGCGTGGTGGTGCAAACGGTGCACGTATTCGTTTTGCTCCGCAAAAAGATTGGCCGGTAAACAACCCGAAAGAAGTAGCTAAAGTACTGAACAAACTTGAGAAAATCCAAACTAAGTTCAACAAAAAAGCATCTGGCGGTAAAGAAATTTCACTTGCAGATATGATTGTTCTTGGTGGTGCGGCTGCAATCGAAAAAGCAGCAAGCGACGCAGGTTTCTCTATCACAGTACCATTCAAGCCAGGTCGTATGGACGCGTCATTAGAAATGACTGACGTTGAATCATTCGAAGTACTTGAGCCAACAGCAGATGCATTCCGTAACTACTACAGCTCAGCATGGAAATCACCTGCTGAAATGTTAGTTGAGCGCGCTGACTTACTAAGCTTATCAGTACCAGAAATGACTGCACTACTAGGTGGTATGCGCGCCCTTAACGCGAATACTGACCAAACTAAACACGGTGTATTCACGAAAAAACCAGGCACATTAAGCAATGATTTCTTCGTTAACCTACTAGATATGTCAACGAAGTGGTCTAAGTCTTCTGAAGAAGGTGTTTACGAAGGCCGTGACCGTAAGTCAGGCAAACTTAAGTGGACAGCAACACCAGTAGATTTAATCTTCGGTTCAAATTCAGAGCTACGTTCAATTGCTGAAGTGTACGCATCTGACGATGCTAAACAGAAGTTTGTTGATGACTTCGTAGCAGCGTGGACTAAAGTAATGACGCTAGATCGTTTCGACCTGCGTTAATATTTTCGCAACCAACAAAGCCGCTAAGTATAGCGGCTTTTTTATTTTGGATAAAATTCGCTCGACAATCCTGTGTTTTAAGTTAAAAATAACACTTTATTATTAATATCAAGATGTAGGCATTAAGGATGATTGCACGCTTATCACAGCTCATTGTTTTCTATTTACTATGCTTAATTGTGACAGAAAACAGCTATGCGGATCAGGCTAACTCTGTAATCTCTATTAACGAGCGCAGCGTTAATCTTACGCAATTCAACATGAGCTATTTCATCGATAAGCAAGGCAATACTCCATTCACTAAGATACAAAGTGAAAATTTTATTAACAGTAAAAATGAGCTCACTTTAGGTACTAACGCAAAAACGACCTGGTCAAAAATAATCATCAAAAATAACTATAGCGATAGCTTACGTTTATTTGTTCACAACCCCGATGCTTACCATCTAGAAGAGGTGGGATTTTACGAAACCCACAATGGGCAACTCATTAATCAAACAGATGTTTATTTAGATAAATCTGGGGTAAAAGCCAATATGTTTGGCGGGAGTGCCGTTTTTTCGTTTGCTTTAGCACCAGCTCAGCAAAAAATCCTTTATGTGAAATCTGTAACTTACTCACACCAGTGGTTTACTCTTAATATATATGACGAAGAGCACTCTAAACGTGCATTAGTCGGTAACGGTAATTACATTGCGCTACTCGTTGGAATGATGCTTGCGCTAATGATATATAACTTTTTCTTGTATTTATCGGCCCGAAAAATCGAAAACATCGTATACGCCCTATACTTGATTTCAGGCACCGTATGGGTGGCGTTATCTTACGGTGTAGCGGCAAATTTTTTTGGTGTATTTAGTGCAGAGCTTTTCCAACTAAACTCAAACTTACTCAGTATGCCAAGCTTTTTGGTGATCTTTGTAATGCTCATTTTCGAGACCAAGAAACATTACCCTAAAGAGCATATTGCCCTTTCAATTATATTATTGTTGCTTGTTGGCGACTTTATCTACAGCTTATTCGATATCGTTGGCGCATTAAAGCCAGCCAGTAGCTTAGCCGCACTTATGATGACGGTGACATTTGGAGTATCTATTTCTCTATGGCGCAAAGGAAACCCGCTAGCAAAATACTTTTTACTTGGTCACTCTATGTTTGTCATTTTCAATATGTTGGCAGTGCTTTATTACAAAGGGATCAGTGAAGCTAACGTGATCAATAGTCATGGCGTGGGAATAGGCATTTTACTTGAAGCTTTAATGATGGCATTTATTCTTTCATACCGAATTAAAACACTTGAAAAAGTAAAAGCGCAGCAAAAAGAGCTCACTCGCTTAGTCGACACAGATCCAATGACAGGCCTGTTTAATCGTCGCTACTTCGATAGAAAAAGTGAAGAGTTAATTGCAGCAACAGCCACAAATAATCAGCCATTATCTTTACTGATTGCCGATCTCGATCATTTCAAAAATATAAACGATACCTATGGGCACGATATTGGTGACAAAGTTATTATTGAGTTTGCCAATATACTTACAGCAAAGCAGCGCAAAGGGGATATAGCCTGTCGCTACGGCGGTGAAGAGTTTGTATTACTGCTTAATTGTAACCTTGAAGATGCCAAGCAGGTTGCCGAACGAATTCGCAAACAAGCACAAGAAACCATTATTAATGTTGATGATAAACAAACAGTTAAATTTACAGTAAGCATTGGTGTTCACAGCGTAGCCCACGCCGCAACTACTATAAAAGAAACACTCACCATTGCCGACAAAGCACTGTACAAAGCGAAGAGTAATGGCCGTAATTGTGTTGAAGTAGCGGCTTAGAGAAAAAATCGGTAAGCGGTATTATGTAGGTCGCCATTTATGGCGACAATTTTTAGCGAGACAGTCCTTATAACTATTTTCATTATGCAGCCCCCTTTATTCTGCCATTAGATATTACTCTAACTTTAAATAAATATGACATAAGACATCCTACATTTTAGCTCCATAAAGGGTTCTAAGTGCCATCAAATCGAGTTTTGATGGGACCTTTAACAGGAGAGTCTTATGATTAAAAACAAAGTGGGAATATTTTGGTATGTTGAAAATACGCTAATTTATAAAGCTATTAATACAGCTAATTTGGAAGTAGACACCTTGGGCCTAATTGACAGTCCCTTTTTACACCATGAAGAATGGGAAGAAAACTTAATCTTTGAACAATTTGATATCTATCTGAGCGAGAGCGATTACTACAACTTCCCAAGAGGCAGGGTCATATATAATTTCAACGAATTAGTTACGTATATATACTTAGATAGAAAGCTATTTAAAAAGCACATAGTAAAAAAAATTAAGCATGCATTTTCTTTGTTTGAGGTTAAAACAATACTTTTAACCGACCCTCACTATAAATGCTTTAAGAATATTTAAAGGGAATTAGTTTTATGACTACTTACACACCTGCTGACTTCAAAAGATTACTCAGCGAGTTTGAGGAACTGCCAAAAAATCAGCTAGAAATGAGTATTTTCGATATATCTGGCTACCCTCACTATGAAAATGTGGCAAGTAATGTACTCGCATTTTATCTTAATCCTCACAATGAACATGGTTTACAAGATTTACTTCTAAGTTCCATTCTTAACAAAGTTGCCATTGAGGATAGGAATCTAAAAAATGTTCTAGTTAGTCGCGAAGAATCTACATTCAATCAAAAGCGGTTAGACTTATTAATTGAAACTGACAACTTACTAATAGGTATAGAAAATAAAATTTTCCATCATCTTAATAATGATTTAAATGACTACAGTTATGCGCTCAAAAAATGGGCTCAACCGAATAATCTAGAGATAGTGAAAATAGTATTAAGTATAAAAAAAGAGCAACCAAGTGATGGTTTTGTAAACGTCACTTATGAAGAACTATTTACTGAGATAAGAAGACGCATGTCTAATTATCAAATCACAAAAAACAAGTGGTACTTTTACTTACTAGATTTTATGAATAGCATTGAAGGACTAGCTGGAAGCAAAATGAAAATTGACGAAAATGATCAGTTTTTTCTAGATAACTTTGAAAAAATAGAAGCACTACTTGGAGAAAGAAATAAATTCTTAGCCAAACTCAATAATAAAGTCGTTGAGCTACAACAAAAAATTGAAAAACCGCCTCAATGCAAAAGGCAATGGATATACTCTAAATCCTGTCTTGTTCATGACTTTGAGTTTTTCTCCTACAAAATAGCCTTTGATTTGTTTATAGCTCCTAGCGGCTGGCAATTACAACTATTCGGTAGAGATGCTGAATCAAAGAAATATTTAACGTTCCTCTTTAATACCATACCATTAAAAGGAACTCAGCAGGGCTATAAAGATTCTAGATACATACTTGAAGAGTTTTGCCTTCATCAAGATTTATCTACGATAGCTGCCAGCTTATTAAAAAGGTTCAGCATGTTATTAGAGTCGCAAGAAAGAGCTGAGATGAAAACATAAATAGAGACTATATTGTGATTATGCTTTGATTGTTTATTAGCCAAAACTTAGATTTCAGTAATGTAGGTAGTCATTCATGGCGTCATAAAAAAACGCGCTAGAGCACGACCTACAAACACTTACTAAGCTAATTCCTAGCTCCTAAAAACTAGCAACTTCAATCAACAATACTGCCCTGCTGCAAAGCCGCAGCTCCAAGCGTATTGGAAGTTGTAGCCGCCTAGCCAGCCGGTTACGTCGGTGACTTCGCCGATGAAATAAAGACCCGGTGATTTTTTCGCTTCAAAGGTTTTTGAGCTTAACTCGTCGGTGTCTACACCGCCAAGCGTTACTTCGGCTGTTCTATAACCCTCTGTGCCGTTGGGTTTAATTTGCCAATTGTGAATGTAATCATGTAGCGCGTCGATTTGTGCATGGGTTAGTTGGTTTACATTGCAATCAGGAATTGCTTTGCTGTCGTGCAGCATTTCAACAAAGCGTTTTGGTAAAATTGTCGCAAGGGTATTTTTTAATGACTTTTGACCTTGGCTTTGACGCCACTGCTCAAGCTGCTGTTTTAAATCAAGCTCTGGTAACAAGTTAATATACACCGTTTGCCCTGCACGCCAGAATGAGCTGATTTGCAAAATCGCTGGGCCCGAAAGGCCGCGGTGAGTAAACAAGATGTTTTCTTTAAACTGGGTGCCATCTTCACTGGTAACCAGACAAGGAATGCTGATCCCCGATAACCCGTCAAAGCGATCTTTATCATGCTGATGCAAAGTAAATGGCACTAATGCCGCCATGGTTGGCAGCACAGTTAAACCAAATTGCTCAGCAATTTTATAACCAATTGGCGATGCACCAAGCTTAGGCATGGTTAATCCGCCCGATGCGACAACTAACGACTCACATTGATAGCTGTCTTGTTCGGTAATAACTTCATAACCCGCATCGGTTTTAGTCACGCTGAGTACTTCGTTACGCAGAGCAATGTTAACCCCCGCCCACTCGCACTCAGTTAGAAGAATATCGACGATATCTTGTGCGCTGTTATCACAAAATAACTGACCCAGTGTTTTATGGTGATAAGCCAAGCCGTGACGGTCCACCAGCTCAATAAAGTCATGCTGGGTATAACGGCTTAAACACGATTTTACAAAGTGAGGATTACCACACAAGTAGTTGTCTGGGCTTGCATTTTCATTGGTGAAGTTACAACGTCCACCGCCGCTAATTAATATTTTACGGCCCGGCTTTTTGCCCATATCAAGCACAGTAACATTGCGACCACGGTAGCCTGCTTGTGCAGCACACATCAAACCTGCAGCGCCAGCGCCTATCACAATTACATCTACTTGGGTCATTACTCATACTCACTAAAAAAATTTAGCTGATTATAACAAGTTATTTTACATGAGGTGTTAACTGTGAGGTGTTTTTACAAAAAAGATAAAACCAAAAAACGAAATAAAGTAAAAACTCAAAATCTAAAAATTAAAACTTTTTAATTAGAAAAGAACGAAAAACACACGAAAAAAGCACCATTTAGCCATCTATACATTTAGTTATAACCAAAATAGAGACAAACATAATAAAACGATATTTTAACTTAATTTACATTTATTTTACCTTTGTCCCCCTTCGCGAAAAATATCGTGGAGATTAACATAACAATCTAGGGATCATTATGACAACTAACAACAACTTGAAAAAGTGCGCAATTGCACTGAGCTTGACTGCGTTGTTTGGGACGACGGCAGCAATGGCGACTCCAAACCAACTTATGACACCATCGATGCAGGAAACGGCAGCAAAACTACAAGGTCAAGACGGCTTTGGTACGCAGTTCATCATTAAGTATAAAAACAACAGTGATGAAATGATGACGATGTCGGCAGCAGAACAATCGCCAACTATGATGAACAAAAAGGCTCAAGGCTTTGTTAAAAACTTCACCAGTAAAAAAGGCAAAGTAAAAGCCCAATATGTTCGTGCAATGGCGATGAGTAATCACCACGTAATGCGTGCTGATAAAAAACTTTCTGCTGAAGAAGCGCAAGAGTTCATGCAAGAGATGGTTGCAACAGGTAATGTTGAATACATCGAAATCGACCAAATGTTAAAGCCATTCGCAACACCTAACGACCCTCGTTATAACGACCAATGGCACTACTACGAGCAAGCGGGTGGTTTAAACCTACCTACCGCTTGGGACACGGCAACAGGTAGTGGTGTGGTTGTAGCGGTACTTGATACAGGTTACCGTCCGCATGTTGACCTTAATGCCAATATTTTACCGGGTTACGACATGATCTCTAATCTGTCTGTAGCAAATGACGGCGGTGGTCGTGATAGCGATGCACGCGATCCGGGTGATGCAATCAGCGCTAACGAATGTGGTTACACACACAGTGCACAAAGCTCTAGCTGGCACGGTACTCACGTTGCAGGTACGGTTGCAGCAGTGACTAACAATGGAGAAGGTGTTGCTGGTGTTGCATACGATGCGAAAGTAGTTCCTGTTCGTGTACTTGGTAAATGTGGTGGTTTAACGTCTGATATCGCTGACGGTATTATCTGGGCTTCAGGTGGTTCTGTATCAGGCGTACCAGCGAATGCTAATCCTGCTGATGTTATCAACATGAGCTTAGGTGGTAGCGGTTCATGTAGCTCAACCACGCAAAGTGCCATTAACCAAGCTCGTAACAACGGTTCTGTGATCGTAATTGCTGCAGGTAACGATAACGATAACTCTGCGAATTACAATCCAGGTAACTGTAATGGCGTTGTAAACGTTGCATCTGTAGGTCGTGACGGTGGACGTGCTTACTACTCAAACTATGGTAGCAACATCGATGTTGCAGCACCAGGTGGCGCACAAAGCTTTGCTAATGACTCTGAAGGTGTTCTATCAACACACAACTCAGGTTCTACTGGCCCAAGCAGTGATTCATACCACTACTCGCAAGGTACGTCGATGGCGGCACCTCATGTTGCGGGTGTAGCGGCGCTAATTAAACAAGCGAAACCATCAGCAACACCAGATGAAATCGAAAACATCTTAAAATCAACAACGCGTTCATTCCCAGCAACATGTACTAGCTGTGGTACAGGTATTGTTGATGCGGCAGCTGCTGTTGCAGCAGCATCAGGCACAACACCGCCACCACCAACAGGTAACGTGTTAGAAGATGGCCAAGCACTCACTGGTTTAAGTGGTTCAGCTAGCAGCCAAACATTCTACACAATGGAAGTACCAGCAGGCGCAACGAATGTAACTTTCACTATGAGTGGTGGAACAGGTGATGCTGACCTTTACGTTCGTGCAGGTAGCGCACCAACAACATCAACCTATGATTGTCGTCCTTATGAAGGCGGTAATAACGAAGTATGTTCTATCGATAACCCAACTGCGGGTACTTATCATGTCATGCTTAACGGCTACTCTGCTTATTCAGGTGTTAGCTTAGTGGGCGATTTAACAACTTCAGGTACTGGCACAGGTGCACCGCAAGCTGGTGGTGGTACAGTGACTGATATCTCTGCAAGTGCAGGTCAATGGAAACACTACACGATTGACGTGCCAGCAGGTATGGCAAGCTTCACAGTAACAACGTCTGGTGGTTCTGGCGATGCTGATTTATTTGTTAAGTTTGGTAGCCAACCAACTACTTCAAGCTATGACTGTCGTCCGTACAAAAACGGTAACGCAGAAACATGTACATTCAGTAACCCACAAGCAGGTACTTGGCATTTAAGCTTAAATGCATACAAAACCTTCTCAGGTCTGACATTGGATGCACAGTATCAACCTTAATAGTTGATCTCCCCTTACCCCCAGGGACTTTTAGCCGGACTCACGTCCGGCTTTTTTGTATTTATATTAAAGCTTTTCGAGCACAGCTTCAGCGCGGCTTACTACAAACTCTTTGTCTTGTTCAACAAACAGACCTGTTACTGTTTGGTTTTCAACAATCATCGCATAACGCTTTGAACGTACACCACCAAAGCCAGCCGTGTCTTTATCTAAACCAAGTGCTTTGGTAAAACTTGCATCACCATCAGCAAGCATACGAATGTGCTCAGCATTATGAGCTTCACCCCATGCTTTCATTACAAATGCATCGTTTACTGATACACAGTAAATTGCATCAACGCCTTTTGCGGTGATTTTATCAGCTAAAGTAATAAACTCTGGTAAGTGAGCGTTTGAGCAGGTTGGTGTAAATGCACCTGGCACAGCAAATAGCACCACTTTTTTATCAGCAAATAGTGCCTCTGTTGATAAAGTTTGCATGCCTTCACTGGTTAACTCGCTAAGGGTTGCCGCAGGTAAAGTTTGGCCTTGTTCGATCATCGTGATTCCTTGAAATAAAATAAGAATACAGAGTATATACCCAAAAAATTGAATACCGCATGATTTAAAGGCAAACAATGCACTACATTGCTCGCCCTTTGAAGAGTTATAAACCTAAGCTGGCTTTAATGGTATGCATTTGCTCTTGTAGGCGATGCTGAATATCACTAACTAATGAGTTTGACTCACCTACCTGCCCTTTCATACTTTGCATTGATTGGCTAAAGTTTTCGAGTAAGGCATTTTGCTGTTTAGCAAGCTCCATGGCATCAAACGCTACTTTATTGGCATCTTGCGCGTTGCCGGCTACGCCTTCTGAGTTACGTTTAAGTTCTTGAGCATTTTGTGTTTGCAGCTCAGCATCATTAGCCAGTGCGCTAATTTGCTCTGATACCATAGTTGAGTTTTCACTCAAGCGGTTAAGTTGGTTGTTAATATCATCAAGCGAGCCTTGTGTTTGTCTAGCCAGCTTTCGTACTTCGTCGGCGACTACCGCAAAACCCCGACCATGCTCACCAGCACGCGCCGATTCAATCGCCGCATTTAACGCCAATAAGTTTGTTTGTTCAGCAATGTTTTTAATTACTTCAATGACTTGGCCAACATCATCGACCCCTTTTAATAATTCTTTTAAACTCTCAAGGCCTTGTTCAACTCGCTGCTCTGTGTGGGAGCTCGCCGTTAACATACTGTCGGCAAAACCAAGACTCTGCTCCATCGCATTAAAAGTCTGTTTAGCATTATCAGCGACTTGGCTATTAATGTTATTTACTTGCTCACCTATATGTTGAATATCGCTCAGTAAATCTTGGTTTTGCTCTACCTGAGAATGGCTGGCATCGGTTTGCTGGGCTATGGTATGTAAGTGCTCGCTCATTTCTAGCATAAAGTCATTAATAACCTTAAGCATTTGTGCTCGCTCTTCAGCCTCACCACGTTGACGCTCTATTAATTGATTAAAGTAACTGGCAATTTCGCCTACCTCGGTTTTCGGGTTTTTACTCTCAATATTTTTAAGTTCATTACTTTCAATCAAGAAGGCAAAACCATCACGCAATTGACGCAATGGATTAAGCACTTGGTTACGCTGCACAAAATACACACCACCCGCCAACACTACAAGCATGCCAATAGCGACACAAAACACGATAAATACTTGCTGTTTAAGATTGCTCTGTTCGTCTTTTAGCTTTTGCTCAGCACCGAGCACGGTTACAGATAACGCACCGATTTGTTCGCGTAATGCTTGCATACCCGTTTGACGTTGCTCAGCTTGTTCAAGAGTAGATGCCAAATCACGGGGAAAACGTTTAGGCCAGCTACTTAGTTCAGCTTTAATATCACCCGCTAAGTCTTCAGCTTCTTCACCAAAAAACAACGCATCTTCTTCAACTTCACTCATAACACCTAGGTTATCAAGGCTGTCGATTTTATCTGCGAGTGTGTTTAGTGTTGTAACTGTTTGCGTAAGGCTGCTTTTAGTATCTTGATCATAGTTAAGAACCAACTTATAAGTATACAAAGCAAGTGATGTGACTTCGCTGTAATAGTCAGCGGCAAGTTGGTAATACTCAAGTGCAAGCGCTGTTTGCGGCTCTGCTTTCTTAGCATAACCAATTAACGATGAGGCAGAACCGGCCATTTGTCTTATCGAGTTATCAAGTAAAGCCATTTCGTTACCAGACAACTTGCCCAAAGCGCGGTACTTACCATTAATGTCTTTGTCTAATTCAGTGAGTTGCGTATTCAGTGTTGCTGCTAACTCATTGGGAAGTCCAGCTAATTGCTGTGCTTTAATCTTACTAATCAGTGCTGAGGCTTTAGTTAAGTACTGGCTGTCACCTTGTTCTAAATAGTCATCTAGGTAACTTTTTAAATCAATTATGATGGTGTTTTTAAGCTTGTTATAAGCGTTATCTTGCTGCTCTATTCCTATTAATGTTTGGCTTGACCAAAACAAGGTGGCAGCTAATAAAATACTGGCAAGAGTAAGTAAAACGGCTAGTAGCCGAGTAAATGATGACACGCGCATAAACGATATTCCCAAGTAACGTTACGCGCATAGAATATTAACCTTTTATGACAGTTTAATGAAAAACCACCATAAATAACCACACATAAAAATCAAACACATCCAAAAATACTAGACTCAAACCATTGCTGCTTTTACATATACATCAAAGCGATTCTTCTTGGTTTTGATTTGCATACTAGGGGTTTTGTCATTCAAAAATGGCGCATAATCGGGTCGCTTAACCACGACTCGTTTGCTTGCAAGTGGATAAGCAAACTCTAGTAAATCGTCGGCATCACTATCAGCCCCAACAAGCTCTTGGAATACCCGCATTTCTTTTTTAACTAGGGCTGACTTTTCTCGGTGGGGAAACATAGGATCTAAGTACACAACATCAGGTACTTCGTTACACTGAGCCAATAAAGTATGGCTAGAACCAAATACTAGGCTCATGTTTTCTTTCATCCATGAGCCAATTTCTGCATCGTTATAGGCGCGCTCTAAGCCATCAAATAATAGCGCGGCAACCACAGGGTGACGCTCATGTAGTATGACTTTACAGCCAAGTGATGCCAAAACAAAGCCGTCGCGGCCAAGGCCTGCGGTGGCATCAAGCACCACGGGCGTAGCTCCTTTATTTAAACCCACCGCTTTGGCGATAGCTTGGCCTTTACCACCACCGAACTTACGTCGATGTGCGGCAGCCCCCGTGACAAAATCTACATGGATAGCGCCAAGTTTTGGCTCATCCTTTTTTTTCAAACTCAAGCCCTGATCGTCATAATGAAGCGAAAAGCCCGCATTAAGCTCAGCCCACTTGGCTAAACCAAAACGTTGCTCTATGGCATCTAAATAAGGACGCATTTCTTTAAAAGGACAATGAATTACCACGTATAACTCCGAGCTATTTTATTCGGCGCCAGTATAGCATGGCTTAAAATAGCTCGATATCCGTTTGTGAAGTGATATCTTCAGTATGACTAGGCTCAGCCATTTTTTGTAAGTTTACCAATAACTCACTACGCGATTCGATAATATGATTAAGCTGATGTTTAATGTGAGTTAAATCGTCGTTTAAAGAGGAAAATAACTGCTGAGTTTGCTGCAATTGCTGTAAATACAAAGCCACATCGCTGCTATTTAACTGCTCATTATGTTCGACTAATTGGTTCAATTCAGCAAGCTGAACTGTTAGCTGTTTAACGGCATGCTCTCGAGAGTCACTGTTTTGATGCATTAGTTCAGAGAGCTCGTTAAAAGCATTGCCTATTTGGTTTGCCTGCGTCAATGCTCGTTCGTTTATTTCCATATCTTGCACTTTCGCATTAGTCACTTCCAAAATATGCGGAAACAAATCTTTGTAGCGGCCATAAAGCTGTGCATCATCCAAGGGCATGTTTTTAACTAGCATCGATACTTTTGGGTAGTTAATGATGGTGCGATGACTAAAGTCAACAAAGCGATTTGACTCACGGTGTTGTTCTAATAACTCTTGCTCAAGTGGGCATACGCCACCTTTAGCACTACAAAACACGCCAACATCTTGATACCAAAACGCCAAAACAACATCGAGCTCCATGGGGTTAAAAAATTCGAACATATACTCAGATAAGGCTTTAATATCATGTGCATGATAGCTTTGCCCGACGTAACGCATGATGCGCCCCATATCACCTGAATCTGTCATTGCAATTTCGGCGGTGATCTGCGCTCGCTCAACATCACTTTTAAGCTTTTTTGAGTGTTGGCGATACTGATATAACACGCGAATACGTGCCATAAGCTCTTCAGCATTAAATGGTTTTACAATGTAGTCAGCAGCACCTGCGTTATACCCTTTAACACGGTCTGGTAAGTCTGATTTACCTGACAAAAACATTACTGGAATATCTTTGGTTTCAGGGTTTGCTTTTAACTCATTACAAACCTCAAACCCAGTTTTTCCGGGCATCTCTATATCGAGCAATATTATATCTGGATTGTGTTTTATTGCTTGTCTTAATCCTTCATCACCATTTTTAGCATGGAGCAGTGTGCAAAAGCCCGCGAGCGATTCTTCGATCACATGATGCACGTATTTATCATCATCAATGGCTAATACCAGTTTAGACATGCTTAATTCCTATATACTCTTTTTTAGAAGGATAGTACGAGCGTGTGATTTTGCGAAGAAATATTAATAAAAAAAGCGCCTTACGGCGCTTTTATATTTTTATATTCTTTATGCTGCAATGCCGCTGTGTCTAAGCAATGCATCAACTTGCGGCTCGCGCCCTCGGAACTTTTTAAACAGCTCCATTGGCTCTTCACTACCGCCTTTTTCTAAAATGTTTTTCAAAAAGGCTTCTCCCGTTTCAGGGTTGAAAATGCCTTCTTCTTCAAATTTAGAAAACGCATCAGCAGACAGAACTTCTGCCCACTTATACGAATAATAACCAGCGCTATAACCACCAGCAAAAATATGGCTAAAGCCATGTTGGAAACGATTAAACGCTGGCGCTTTAACAACCGCGGTTTTGCTACGAACAGCATCTAAAGTTGCTTGAATATTACATGGTTCACCCGCTTTATAATCGTGGTGGATTGTAAAATCAAACAACGAAAACTCTAGCTGACGTAACATTTGCATACCTGATTGGAAGTTCTTCGCCGCAAGGAGTTTATCTAATAACTCTTTTGGTAAAGGCTCATCTGTTTCGTAATGACCCGAAATAAAGTTCAGCGCTTCTTCTTCGTAGCACCAGTTTTCAAGGAACTGACTTGGTAACTCAACTGCATCCCATGCCACACCATTAATACCCGCAACCGGCGCAGCATCAACTTGGGTCAACATATGGTGAATACCATGACCAAACTCGTGGAATAAGGTTGTCACTTCATTATGAGTGAACAGCGCAGGCTTATCGCCAACTGCTTTATTAAAGTTACACACTAAATACGCAACTGGGGTTTGTAATTCGCCGTTTGCACGTACTTTACGACCCATACAGTCGTCCATCCACGCGCCGCCACGCTTGCGATCGCGAGCGTATAAATCTAAATAAAAACGACCACGTAAAGTATTGCTACTATCGTAAATTTCGAAAAAACGTACATCTGGGTGGTAGGTATCAAAGTCAGTGACTTCTTTAACACTAATACCAAATAAACGATTTACTGTAGTGAATAAGCCACTTAATACCTTATCGGCAGGAAAATAAGGGCGCAGTACTTCGTCTGAAATCGCGTATTTCTCTTGCTTAAGTTTTTCGCCGTAATAGGCGTAGTCCCAGGCAGCAAGTTCAGTCACACCGTGCTTATCTTTGGCATAAGCCGTTAGCTCAGCAAGTTCTTGCTCAGCTTGGGGTTTAGACTTATCGGCTAAATCTTCTAAGAATGAGAAAACTTGCTCTGGCGTTTCGGCCATTTTAGTCGCCAGTGACATGTCAGCGTAGCTGTTAAAGCCAAGTAACTCAGCAAGTTCATGACGCAGTGCAAGCTCTTCAGTCATAATAGCTGAGTTATCAAACTCACCGGCATTGGGGCCTTGATCAGAAGCACGTGTTACAAACGCAGTGTAAAACTCTTCACGTAACTCGCGGTTATCTGCATAAGTCATGATTGGTAAGTAAGATGGAAAATCTAACGTGAATACCCAGCCATCTAGCTCTTTACTTTTAGCTGTATCAGCGCCAAGTGCTAACGCAGACTCAGGTAACCCCTCAAGCTCACTTTCATCAGTAATATGCTTTTGCCAAGCGAGTGTGGCATCCATTACATTGTTACCAAACTTAGAAGCCAGTTCAGATAAACGTGCACTGATTTCGCCATAACGCTTTTGCTGCTCAGGTTTTAAAGCAATACCCGACAATTCAAAATCACGCAGTGCATTGGTAATGGTTTTTTGCTGGGCAGTAGTAAGTGTTTTAAATTCATCACTATTATGAAGTGCATTGTAAGCATCATATAAACCTTGATGCTGACCTACAAAGGTTGAGTACTCAGATAACAATGGCAAACATTGCTCATAAGCTTCACGTAACTCATCGTTGTTAACGACAGAGTTCATATGTGATACCGGTGAAAATAAACGTGATAACTTGTCATCAGCTTCTTCTAGCGGCAGTACCAAGTCATTCCATGTGTACGATTTAGTCGCCAGTACCTCGTCTATTTTAGTGCGGCACTCAGCAATGGCTGCTTTTAACGCTGGCACGACATGCTCTGGTTTAATTTTAGAAAACGGCGGAAGCCCTTCTAAACCAATGAGTGGGTTATTTTCTGCAATTGTCATTTTCGTTCTCAAATTTTATGCGAAGATGATTTTGAAGTTGGGGCGAATTGATGAAATACAAGGGGCTTAACCTTGGTCTTTATTATGCTATTATCAACTTATTAATAAATCGATTAATTAATAAAAATTTATCTATTTTTGAGGACAAACTATGGCTCAGCATTTTGATTACATTGCTATTGGTGGTGGTAGTGGCGGTATTGCCTCTGCAAACCGTGCTGCAATGCGTGGCGCAAAAGTCGCTCTTATTGAAGCAAAACACATGGGTGGTACTTGTGTAAACGTGGGTTGTGTTCCAAAGAAAGTAATGTGGCACGGCGCACAAGTTGCTGAAGCAATTAATGCATACGCACCAGACTATGGCTTTGATGTTGAGCTTAAAAGCTTTAGCTGGGCTAAATTAGTAGAAAGCCGCGAAGCATATATTGGCCGAATTCACCAAGGTTACAATAAATACTTAGCAAGTAACGGCGTAACGGTTATTAATGGCTTTGCTAAATTTGTTGATAGTAAAACAGTTGAAGTGAACGGTGAGCTATACACTGCTGATCATATCCTTGTAGCTGTTGGTGGTCGCCCTACTATTCCTAATATCCCAGGTGCTGAGCTTGGTATTGATTCGAACGGTTTCTTTGAGCTAAATGAACAACCTAAACGTGTTGCAGTTGTTGGCGCAGGTTATATTGCTGTTGAAATTGCGGGTGTTCTTCATAGCCTAGGTACAGAAACACATTTATTTGTTCGTAAAAACAAACCACTACGTACTTTTGACCCATACATTGTTGATACCCTTGTCGATATTATGGCAAAAGAAGGCCCAACTCTTCACACTGAGTGCACACCTAAAGAAGTGGTTAAAGAAAACGACGGTAGCCTAACAATTCACTTTGAAAATGGTCACAGCCAAAACGTTGATGAAGTTATTTGGGCAATTGGCCGTACACCAACAACAGACAAGATCAACCTTGCAGCAGCTGGTGTTGAAGTGAACGAAAGCGGCTATGTAAAAGTAGACGAGTTTCAAAACACCACAGCTAAAAATGTATATGCAGTTGGCGATATCATCGAAAACGGTATCGAACTTACGCCAGTAGCCGTTAAAGCAGGTCGTATTTTATCAGAGCGCTTATTCAATAAAGAATTGCCTGATGATTTAAAAATGGACTACGAGCTAGTACCAACGGTGGTATTCAGTCACCCACCAATCGGCACCATTGGTTTAACAGAGCAAGAAGCGATTTCGCAATATGGTGCTGAAAACGTAAAGGTTTATAAGTCAAACTTTGCAGCGATGTACACAGCAGTTACTCAGCACCGCCAAGCATGTAATATGATGCTCGTGTGTGCAGGTGATAACGAAAAAGTTGTTGGCTTACACGGCATTGGCTTTACCGTTGATGAAATGATCCAAGGCTTTGCAGTTGCAATGAAGATGGGCGCAACCAAAGCAGACTTCGATGCTGTTGTGGCTATTCACCCAACGGGTTCTGAAGAGTTTGTTACGATGAGATAAACTTGAGTTGCAAGTCAATTTTAAAACCTTGTGGTGCTGCCACAAGGTTTTTTTATGCCTAAAGCTGGCACAAACCTTGTAACTGTTAATAAAGTAACCAGTTATAGCAACAATTTGCCCTTATTTACTGTGTAATTAAGCAATTATTACGCAGTAAACAAGGCATTTTTACAAGGAGGCACTGTGTCTAAGTCTGCAATTTTATATCGCATGGTAACCGATGAGCATATTTGCCCATTCGGTTTAAAATCAAAAGATTTATTAGAGCGTAATGGTTACGATGTTGATGATCGTCATTTAACCAGCCGTGAGCAAACTGACGAATTCAAACAGCAGCATGATGTAAAAACCACACCACAAACCTTTATCAATGATAAACGCATTGGTGGTTACGATGAGTTGCGCGACTTTTTTAATCTGCCCGAGGCTGGCCAACAAGGTACCAGTTATACCCCAGTTTTAGCCATTTTCGCTGTGGCTATGCTACTGAGCTGCGGTTTTACTTATGCCAGCGGTGAGGCTTTATTCTCTGTGCAGAACCTGATGCTGTTCGTTGCATTATCAATGGCGGTACTAGCGATACAAAAGTTGCAAGATTTATTCAGCTTTTCTAACTCATTTATTACCTATGACTTATTGGCGATGCGCATTGTGCCCTATGCCTATGTCTACCCCTTTATCGAGGCGTATGTAGCGATTGGTATGGTGGCTGAATTACCCGCCTTAGCTGTAGCACCCTTTTCACTATTTATTGGTGGCATAGGTGCGGTATCGGTTATTAAAGCTGTGTATATCGATAAACGAGAGCTGAAATGCGCCTGTGTTGGTGGCGACAGTAATGTGCCGCTCGGCTTTATCTCACTGAGTGAGAACTTATTTATGATAGCCGCAGGTATATGGATGCTTATTACTTTTTAGCGTTTTATTAGTATTTAAAGTGGCTTAATTAAGTAATTAAGCCACTTTAAACGAATGGTTAACCACCATTACGTAAATCGCGCTCGAATTCACTTTCGGTTTTTACTGGATGACAGGTCGATTTAACCTCAGCCTTTTTACTGTCGTCGTCATCGGTGCTAAAAATCGTATAGCTGTAATCGGTTTCGAGTTCACCACCTAGACACTCATGCTCAGCGTAGATTTCATTTTCAGCCCCATCAACTACGGCCTGTGATGCACAGCCTGCCAGCATAGCAAGTGCAAGTACAATTGGAATTGCTTTCATATCTTGATCCTATAATGCTATTTTTATTTTTGCTGTAAGCAATAGGTTAGCTCACACAATTAAGTTAACGACAAAAGTACCTTTATTGATACAAAATTTGTGTAAGTTTTTGTGTAAACAGAAAGCGAAGATAAATGAGGCAGGTTAAGAGTTTAACCTGCCATGTGATGGAGTCTTTTAAGCCGTACCACCCACAGTAAGGTTATCAATTTTAAGGCTTGGCTGACCCACACCAACAGGTACGCTTTGGCCATCTTTACCACATACGCCAACGCCTTTATCAAGGGCTAAGTCGTTACCTACCATCGAAATTTGCTGCATCACTTCTGGGCCATTGCCAATCAGTGTAGCGCCTTTAATAGGTTGGGTGATTTTACCGTTTTCAATTAAGTAAGCTTCAGAGGCGCTAAATACAAACTTACCTGACGTGATATCCACTTGGCCACCACCGAAGTTAGGCGCGAAGATACCTTTTTTCACCGAGCTGATGATATCGGCTTGGCTGTGCTCGCCACCTAACATATACGTATTGGTCATACGCGGCATAGGTAAGTGAGCATACGATTCGCGGCGTGCATTACCAGTAGGGTTAACACCCATCAAACGGGCATTTAGCTTATCTTGCATGTATCCTTTTAGAATACCGTTTTCAATAAGCACGTTATACGCAGCTGGTGTCCCTTCATCATCTACGTTTAATGAACCACGGCGATCAGCAATAGTGCCATCATCCACGACTGTACATAGCTCAGATGCCACCTTTTGACCTACTTTACCGCTAAACGCCGATGCGCCTTTACGGTTAAAGTCACCTTCTAGGCCATGGCCTACTGCTTCATGTAGTAACACACCCGGCCAACCTGCGCCTAGCACAACTTCCATGCTGCCAGCAGGTGCATCAATTGCTTCAAGGTTTACTTTTGCTTGGCGAACAGCTTCTTCGGCGTATTCCATCCAACGCGGTTTGCCATCGACTAATTCTTTAAAATAGCCATAATCTAAACGCGCACCGCCCCCTGCACCACCGCGCTCACGGCGACCGTTCTTTTCAAGTAACACTGAACAGTTTAAGCGAATAAGCGGGCGAATGTCGGTTGCAAAGGTGCCATCACTTGCAGCAATTAACACTTCTTCATAAACCGCCGACATTGAGCTGATCACTTGCTCAGCATCCGGCGCTAATTCACGAATATAGTTTTCTAGTTCACGAAGCAGGCTTACTTTGTCATCGTTGCTCATGCTTTGAATTGGTTGATGCGGCGCATACTGCTGTTTAGCAGCTACATCACTGAACACCTGAATCGTTTTGTTTTCGCCAGCATTGGCAATGCTGCGTGCTGCAGTTGCGGCTTTATTTAGCGCTTCAAGGTTAATCGCATCTGAGTATGAAAAACCAGTTTTTTCACCACTAACAGCACGCACACCCACACCACGCTCAACGTTGTATGAGCCTTCTTTCACTAAGCCATCTTCAAGTACCCAAGATTCGTGGTGACTCGATTGAAAATACAGGTCGGCATAATCAACTTGATGTTGATGAATAAAAGCGAGCGTTTTTTCTAATTCTTCTCTCGTTAGTTGGCTGTCATGTAATAAATGCTGTTCAACCGTGTTCATAATAAATGCTCTCTAAATCGTTGCTGAGACTGCACAGGCATGTCTTGGCGAATTGTATTCAAGCGGTTTAAATCAAGCCCATGGCTGATAAACCCGGTACCAGAGGCAAGCTCACTGAGCGTTTCTCCCCATGGTGAAATAATTATGCTGTGGCCATAAGTGTGGCGGCCATTTTCGTGCTCGCCCCACTGCGCTGCAGCAACCACATAGCATTGTGTTTCGATTGCGCGCGCAGCTAATAAAATATGCCAATGAGCAGCACCGGTGACTGTGGTAAAGGCACTAGGCACTAAAATAAGCTCAGCTCCTTGGCGCTGCATGGCAGTGAATAAGCCACTAAAACGTAGATCATAACATACTGCTAAGCCAATTTTACCAAATGGCGAATCAACCACCACAATATCCTTGCCGGCTTCGGTCGCATCAGACTCTCGGTAACTGCGCGTAGTATCGGCAACATCCACATCAAATAAGTGAATTTTGTTGTATTGCGCAACCACATCACCTTGGTTGTTAAATAAAAACGAGGCTGCTAGATACTTACCATTTTGCTGCGACACAGGCAGCGTGCCAGCCGCTAGCCAAATATCATGCTGCTTACATAAATCGGCAAGTTTCGCTTTATAAGTCTCGCTTTGGTGACCTAATTGATAGCTTGCTTGGCTTTGCTTACTAAAGATCAAAAAGCTCTCAGGTAAACACACAAGCAATGGGCGAGTTGCAGGTAGCTTTAATAATGTATCCGCCAGAAAAGCGAGGTTTTGCTCAGCATTCATGCTTGAGCACATTTGTACTGCCACAACCTGTGGCTGATTATTAGCCTTCATTGGTATCTAAACTCGCTGAAGATGCGGCATCTTTTAACTTTAATTGGCTAGACGACTGCGGTTGGCTTTGCGCTGCTTGCGGTAATGTCACTTCACGGCTCTTACGATCTATTTCTTTCACTACAGGGTCGTTCATACTTCCTGTTACTTTAAAATTGATCTCTGAGATCACTCGCGCTGAATGAATCACTTTATCGATGGCAAGCGCTGCAAGCCCACTTACCGGGTTGACCATCCATGCCACAATAACGGGAATACTCGATGTCACCTGCGGGGCAACTGCAAGGTCGTAATCAATTTCAAAGGTATTTAGGTCTGTATGCCCTTTAATCGTTAAATCGGCAGGTACACCATCAAGCTTGGTATCTTGAGTATAAGCAATGCCCTTTTCTAGCTGCATGGTGCCTTGCATACTGTTATAGAAAAAACCTTTAGAGAATACATCTCTAAAGTCGAGTTTCAGCTTACGCACTAACGAATCTAAACTCAGTAATGAAAATACTCGCGCGCCACCATCACTTATTTCTGCAAGGTGACCCTCTCCTAAACGCCAATCTAGCTCTCCCGCTAAACTTGGTACATCAAAGCTATAGGGTGCGCCTTGCCATGCTAAATCAAACTTAATATTGGCGTCTGAATCTTTTACTGTGGTGGTTAATTCAAACTCATCAAATAATTCACCAATATCATCACTTTCTAAATTACCACTAAACTGAGTTAAGCCATCGGCAAATTGCCCTTTTGCGCGTAATACATGATCACCTTTATCAATTACAAGCTCAGAGAATATCAACTTATTTTGCTCACCGACTAAACTGCTTTTTACTTTGTCTAATTGATATTGGCCTACTTTACAGTCTTCACAATAAAACTCGATTGCAGGTATATTCATAAGCCAACTTAAATCCTCTGGCTCATTCTTATCAGATGGAGGCTCGCTTTCATTTGGCGAAAAATTCATCCGTAAGTAGTCGGTAAAAATTTGAATCGGCCTGCGCGTTTCACCGGTTGGAATAAGTGCGTCAGCACGTAATTCTTTGGCATTTAACTTTAACTCTAAGTCTGATTGTTTTGGCGCTAATCTAAATTCAAAGTCATTAAAATCAATATTATTCAGTGCAAGTTTGTTAAATTTGCCAGTTACATTGTTAAAAGCTGGCATCACACTAGGCGCATCAGACTTAACTTTGGTAAGCGCAATAATTTGATCAATTAAGCCAAACCAAGGCACTATTTCGGTTTCTGGTAAATCGATTGATACCGCAAAACCTTCACGATTTAACCCTAAATCTTGTGACCCTAAAATAAGGTGAGCATTATTAAACTTCTTTTTGCCATTATCTAAAATCGCATTAAAAAACAGCTTATTATCGATATTAGCTGTGATTAAATTAGAAATATGATCACCTTGCACAACCGCATTTAGTGGCCAAGTTTGTTCTGCATTTTTGTTATAAGGTGCAGGTAGTTGGCTAGCAACCCCCACTAAATTACCCGTTATGTCTGCACGATAATTAAAGTCATTAGGTAAAAAGTTAAGCGATATACCAACATCAACGTTGCTTTGCCCTGCTAAATAGCCAGACAATAAGCCATGTGCTTGCTCAATCAATGGGTCTGCCTCAAGGGCAAGCTCTATGGCAATTTCAGCTCGGTAGTTATCACCAACATTTTCACTATTAAAGCTTGCGGTAAGTGGCATTCCTAACCAGTTTGCCTGGGCATTGTTTAGCACAATTTTGTCGTTATTAAATTTAACTATGCCTGTCATATGGCTCAGCGTTATTCCCGGCTGGGCTAGGTAAACGGGTAAGTTAGCTAATTCAACCTCGCCTACAGCATCAACATGGCCTGAACGTAAGTTAACCAATAAATCGATAGCTGCTGTTGCTTCTCCCTGCGCTTGTACAACATCAAATACATTTGCAAGCGGCTTTGCCAGCGGTGTAGCAGCAAAGAAAGGCTTAAGCTTACTACCGTGAGCACGCTTATTTATAGCAACTTTTAACATATCAGCATGCATCAGATCAGCAATGCTCACATGAACACTATCATCAAGCGCTAAGTTAACTAATTTGCCGGATTTACTATAAATATCCATGCGTTCATTTTCAAAGTGCAAAATAACGTTGGCTTCTTCAACCTCAGGCCAGCTTGGTGAAAACTTGTACTTGGCATTCTCGACATTTGCTAAGACTTCAAATTGACCTTGTTGCTCTTTAAATGGAAACCCTTTAAATGGCCCAGAAAACAATACCTGCGCTTTATTTACTTCGCCGCCCTTAATCGCTCCATTCAAATAATTAACGAGCTTTTCACTCATTACAGGTAGCGGAAAGTAGTGCCCTGCGACCTTAGCATCAGCTGCATAGGCTTCGGCATATAAGTCAAGACGCGGTTCGTCAGTCAGGCTTAGTTTCATCTCTGCAGCAAGCGTGACTTCATCGTTATCAAGCCAAATATTATCGCTGCTAATGCGCCAGCCATCATCAAAGTGATGTAAATCAAGCTCTACATTTAACTGGTTATAGGGAATATCTTGGCTGAAACTGCCATTGGTCAACAACTGATTGTTTTCACCGTATAATTGAATGCGCCCTGCTGATTGGTTGAGTAACCCTTCAACGCGAATTGCTTGGCCACCGGGAATCCCCTGTAATGATAACCAATTGATTTGCTCACCTTGAAACCACAATTGCCAATGATCTTGGTTATCAAATTCAACATATGCGTCGCTGAGTTGGCCTTTGGGTTGGCGCGCTAAAAAAGGTGCCAGTACTTCAAAGTTACTAAGCTGGGCTAATTTAGCCAACAGCCCAAAATCAAACTGCTTAAGCCATATTTGATTTTTATCACCTAACTGTGCTTCAAACTGAAGAGTTGGCCACTGTTTTAAGTCTCGCTCAAACGTAAGGCCCGTGCTTTTTAAACGCCAATTATCTTGCCAAGGAAATAAATGAAAGCCCCCTTCATTTAAACTTATTTGATGTGCTTCTTGGTTTTGTTGCCAATTAATAAAGCTCGGTAGCCATTGCACTTTTACATCGCTGATCAAGCCTTTTTCTAGGCTAAACCAAGTTTGTAAATTAATATCGGAGCTGAGCTGCTGTTTATCGGTATTAATAAATTGAGCAAGCCATTTAGAAACATCGACATTGGCAGCTTGTACATATATATCACCGGCCATAGTCTCAAGAGTTGAGCCATTAAGGGCCATGCGAGCATCAAAACTACCCACCGAGATCCCCGGTAAGGCCAAGCTACCTGATCCCTGATGTTGTTCTGGGGTATTTTGCCAAACAATGTTTTCAAGTATGAGTTTACGTTTTTTACCATCACTCAAGGTAAAGTTTAAACTACTGTCTTGCACCGCAAAGTGGCCTGTTTCACCAAGGAACAAGCCTTCGATCAGCTCTTTTTGCTCAAAGCTGCCTGCTTGTTGAGTGTTCCCCAAATCAAGCATGGTAGGTAAATCAACATCAGCATGAAAACCATTGATCACAAAGTAGCTCGATTTAAGCTGACGGGTTTTTAGTGATTCCCATAAGTTTACTTCAAGACTGGCTTTATCAATAGTTAGTGCAATAGGTGAAGTTTGGTTATCTTCAAACGAAATGTCTTCGATAACTAAAGCAGGTCCTTTCCCCTGCCAACTGGCCGAGATAGACCCAATTGATAAATTGACATCAAAGCGCTCATACAAGAACACTTCAATGTCATCTTTATAATCATTAGCATAGGGTAATGAATACTTAACGACTGAGACAATAACGGCCAGCAGTACGAGAGTGATAGCAAATACTTGCCATAACTTACGTAAACAATAAAAGCAGACCGTTTTTGCCTTCATTACATCATTACCACATCAAATTGTTCTTGATTATATAAACTCTCTGTTTGAATACTGACTTGCTTACCGATAAATAGTTCCAGTTCAGCTAAATTATGATATTCATCATTTAGCAACGCCTCGCTCACTGATGGTGAGGCATAAACCATAAATTTATCGGCAGCATAAGCGCGATTTACTCTGACGATTTCTCGTAAAATCTCATAGCAGACAGTTTCAACCGTTTTTTGCGACCCTCGCCCTGAACAAGCGGGACACACATCACAAAGAATATGCTCTAAGCTTTCGCGGGTACGTTTGCGGGTCATCTCTACTAAGCCTAGTGCAGATAGACCATTTATGTTGGCTTTAGCACGATCTTTTGCCAGCGCTGATTCAAGCGAATGCAAGACACGACGCTTATGCTCATCACTGACCATATCAATAAAATCGATAATAATAATACCGCCTAGGTTACGTAAACGTAGCTGACGAGCAATCGCAGAGGTTGCTTCGATATTAGTATTAAAAATGGTTTCTTCTAAATTACGATGCCCTACAAACGCACCGGTATTTACATCAACCGTGGTCATCGCTTCAGTTTGATCAATAATTAAATAACCACCTGACTTTAACTCAACCTTACGGTGCAACGCTTTTTGAATTTCTGTTTCAACATCAAATAAATCAAAGATCGGGCGTTCACCGGGATAATACTCAAGTGCTTCAGACAGAATAGGCACAAACTCTTCAGTAAACTCTTTAAGCTCTTGATAGGTCAGTTTAGAGTCAACACGAATACGCTCCATGTCTTCACCAACGTAATCACGCAAGGTACGAAATGCCAGTGTTAAGTCTTCGTGCAAGATGCTTTCTTTACTGATTTTTTTTCGTTTGTTGACGATTTTTTGCCACAATTTTTTTAAGAATTCAGCATCGTGACGCAGTTCTGCTTCTGAGGCCCCCTCTGCTGCAGTTCGCACTATAAAGCTGCCGTCTTCGTCGCCGTATTCAGCGACAATTTTTTTCAGACGTAAACGCTCATCTTCTGATTCAATACGCTGACTCACACCAACATGCGTCGCATCTGGCATAAAAACTAAATAACGAGAAGGGATAGTGATGTCGGTGGTTAAACGCGCGCCTTTAGTGCCAAGGGGATCTTTAACAACCTGCACCATGATGTATTGACCTTGGCGCACTAGTTCACGAATATCTTGCACTTTTTTAATTGGTTGCTCGTCAACACCTTCAACAATTGAGGCACTATTAACGATGTCTGATGCGTGTAAAAAAGCCGCCTTATCTAAGCCGATATCGACAAATGCAGCTTGCATGCCCGGAAGTACGCGACTAATTTTACCTAGGTAAATATTGCCGACGATGCCAAGGTTGCCAATACGCTCTAGCTGGATCTCTTGCAGTACGCCGTTTTCAATTAGCGCAACGCGACTTTCGCTCGGTGTAACGTTGATCAGTAATTCAGTGCTCATGTTACCCTCTTAAAAATTCATTTAATAACTGTTCAGTCTCATATAAAGGTAAGCCGACCACCGCAAAATAGCTACCCGAAATATGGCTAACAAAGCGTCCGCCTAAGCCTTGTATGCCATAACCGCCAGCTTTATCTTGGGGCTCACCCGAATGCCAGTAAGCATCAATTTCTTCATCACTTAACTTTTTAAATGTCACATCAGTGACAACAACACAACTTTTTACTTGCTCACTATTTGCAATTGCAACGGCTGTCATCACTTGATGGGTGCGCCCAGATAAGCGCTGCATAGTGGCTGTAAAGTCTGCTTGGTCAACAGGTTTAACTAGGGCTGTATCATCAATGACGACTACAGTATCACTTCCTAACACAGGGCGATCAGTGTAGCCCATAGCTACACCTGATTGTGCTTTGAGTCTAGCTAAGCGTTCAACATAATCACGAGGAGATTCATTCGGAAATTGGCTTTCATCTGCATCAACGCTAAATTGAGAAAACTCAACGCCAAGCTGGCTGAGCAACTCTTTTCGGCGCGGTGATGCAGACGCCAAATAAATTGCGGTCTGCATTATCTAATCCTGAAATGACGGCGATATTTACGCAAAATTAAGAAAATCCACCACCAGCAAAGCATACCTGTTAGCACAGGCCACAAATAATGCGGACTAAAATAAATGCCCATTAAAAAGTGATTTAGCCAAAACTGCATAAGGTGGTAAAGCGTTAAAAACAAAGCAACTAAAATGCTTTGCTGCCATAAAGAAAAGTTTCTAATCTTTTGGAAGTTACTAGCAGTGATAAATATACACACTGAGTAAGTCAGTGAGTTTACACCCAGTGGTGAGCCTGAAGCTAAGTCCATTAATAAACCGACCACCCAAGCTGTACCAATGTTCAAACGGTGTGGTACCGCTAACGACCAATACATTAATACCATTAACACCCAATCTGGGCGATAAGGCTCAAACGAAATCGGTAACGGCATTAACGCCATAACCAATGCAAAGAAAATACTGATAGCAATCAGCAAAGAGTGACGACTATTCATTGCTTATGCTCTCCTGCTGATTACGCCACAGCACAACCAACAAGCGAATCCGGTCAAGTTGTGCAATTGGCTCAGCATATACCTGCGCAAAAGGACGCCCTTCGTCACGGTTAATTTCAGTTACTACAGCAACCGGATAACCTTCAGGGAAAGTGCCACCTAGGCCAGAGGTAACCAAAATATCACCAATACGTACGTCAAGGCTGTGCGGAACGTGCGAAAGCTTAACTACATTAATTTTACCTATGCCTTCAACCACGGTACGTACATCGTTACGTAAAATACGCACAGGTGTGGCATGGGTAGTGTCGGTCATTAACAACACGCGCGAAGTAGTCGAACCAACTTGGGTGATTTGCCCTACCACACCCATTTCGTCAATAACTGCTTGGCCTTCACTTAGGCCATCGGTAGTACCGCGGTTAATAACCACTTGATGACTATATGGGTTTGAGTGAACAGACAATACCTGGGCAATAATTTTACGATTTGATTGTTTAGCAGATGAACCTAACAAAGCACGTAATTTATCGTTTTCACGAGATAAAAATTGCAGTTGTTGGAGTTGCTCGCTTTGCAATAACTGCTTCTTCTTAAGTGCTTCGTTTTCAGTTAAAAGCTGTTCGCGGGTGTGCAGATTCTTCGCGCCAATACTAAATAGCTCATACGGCAAATTGGCGAGATAAATAAGTGGGCTAACTAGGGTATTTAAACTGGTGCGAATTGTTGTACCACCTTGTGTGTAGCGATCGCCCACGATCAGCACGACACTCAAAAGCACTGCGACAAAAAGTCGCAGTTGCAAAGAGATGGTACGACCAAAAAGTAACTTCATTAGTCGTAGCTAAATACGTCACCACCGTGCATATCAATCATTTCTAGCGCCTTACCGCCGCCACGAGCAACACAAGTTAATGGATCGTCAGCAACCACGACCGGAATACCTGTTTCTTCCATTAATAAACGGTCTAGGTCTTTTAATAATGCACCACCACCGGTTAATACCATACCGTGTGCAGAAATATCCGAAGCAAGCTCTGGTGGAGACTGTTCAAGCGCAACCATAACCGCGCTCACAATACCCATTAATGGCTCTTGCAACGCTTCAAGAATTTCGTGTGAGTTCAGTGTGAATGAACGCGGAACACCTTCAGCAAGGTTACGACCACGTACTTCAATTTCAATAGGCTCATCTGTTTTAAACGCCGAACCAATTTGATGCTTGATGTTTTCAGCCGTTGCTTCACCAATTAAGCTACCAAAGTTACGGCGTACATAGTTGATGATAGCTTCATCAAATTTGTCACCACCGATGCGTACAGATGAAGAGTAAACCACGCCATTTAACGAAATAATAGCAACTTCAGTTGTACCACCACCGATATCAACAACCATAGAACCCGTTGCTTCTGATACAGGTAAACCTGCACCGATTGCAGCCGCCATTGGCTCTTCGATTAGGTACACTTCACGTGCACCAGCACCCATCGCTGATTCACGAATAGCACGTTTTTCTACTTGTGTAGCACCACAAGGCACACAAATAAGAACACGCGGGCTTGGACGCATAAAGTTGTTGTTATGTACTTGCTTGATAAAGTGTTGCAGCATTTTTTCGGTCACATAGAAATCAGCAATAACGCCGTCTTT
This sequence comes from Pseudoalteromonas sp. OFAV1, assembly GCF_021532595.1. Classification (NCBI taxonomy): domain Bacteria; kingdom Pseudomonadati; phylum Pseudomonadota; class Gammaproteobacteria; order Alteromonadales; family Pseudoalteromonadaceae; genus Pseudoalteromonas; species Pseudoalteromonas sp. OFAV1. The sequence continues at coordinate 57,665 of NZ_JAKGBG010000005.1, read as the reverse complement.
CATAGGACGAATCGCTTTAATGTTACCCGGTGTACGGCCTAACATTTGCTTTGCTTCTGTACCCACTGATGCCACACTTTTCGGGCCACCAGCTCGCTCTTGGCGAATAGCAACTACAGAAGGTTCATTTAATACAATACCTTCTTCTTTTACATAAATTAGGGTATTGGCTGTACCCAAGTCGATCGATAGATCGTTTGAAAAAATACCACGGAGTTTTTTAAACATGAGGCTGGATGACCTTTGAAAATACGTTCTTATACTAGCTGCTCTCACTCTATCATGCTAATCATGAAAAAGCGCAACTGCCTTAAATTAATTGCTAAAAAAGGAAGCTTATAGCGCTTCCTTTTTAAATATTTATCGCTCGCGTACTAAACGAAAGCCGATATAGTTTGCACGAAAGTCTGGCGCTAAAATTAGGCGTGTTGATACGCGGGCTAAGCTAGGCGCAAAGTTCCAAGCACCACCACGAACCGTTACATCAGACTGTCCTGGCTTTTTATATGTCCATTCCCATACATTACCTACTGTATCAAATAGGCCAAATGCATTAGGAGAAAACGACCCTGTCGGTGCAGCGCTTTTATTTGACCATTCGCTCCCACACCAACCACAGTTCGCTAAGTTTTTACCGATTTCGTTACCCCAAGGGTACTCGGTTTCAGTACCAGCTCGCGCAGCATACTCCCACTCAACCTCGTTTGGTAAGCGAAATAACTGACCCGTTTGCCCCGATAACCAATCTGCGTATGCTTTTGCATCGTTATAGGTTAAACATACCGCCGGAAAATCACTTTCTTGCTCGAAACCTGGGTTACGCCAATTTAACGTAGCTTCCCATACTGGTTCACCATTTAAGTAATAAGCACAACCACGATTTTTTTCAGCTTCTGTTTTGTAACCTGTATTTGCAACAAAACGCTCATACTCTGCAACAGTCACTTCCTTGCTTTGCATTGCAAACGAATTAGCAATGGTCTTTTCTACCACTGGACGCTCGTTGGCTAAACCATTGCCGTTAATATCGCCCATCTTAAATTTGCCTGCAGGAATAACAACGATACCTGCTGAATTGTTTTTATTGACGATACTTGCAACTGGTGAAGACGTTGCTGGTTTTTCAGCTGCTGTAACCGCTGCAACAACTGGCTCTGGTTCTTTTACCAAATTTGCATGAATTGTTTGCGCTTTGCGAAGATCAATACGCGCTTTATAGCTTTTATAACCACGCTTGCGAATTTCAACTTCATGAAAACCTACAGGCAACGAAGTGGTTAATTTTGTCGCACCAAAACTCACGCCATCGATAAACACTTCATCATCATACACATTAGAACGAAGTGTTAGCTCAACCATTTTAGATTTTTTCAAATCAGGTAACGGTTCAACCTTTACTGGCTTTTTTGATGAATAATCGCTAACAGGCTCATTAGTCATACGTGATACCGATACCACCTGACTATTATCCAAAGGGTCACTGAATGTTAACTGACTATCAGGGTAAGATGCCGAGTAATTAGACTGATAGTTGCCTGCAAGTGGCGAGCCATAATCAGCGCAGAATCGGTTATCTAAATTAAGTAAACTACATAAGCGGCTGCTATTTACATCACCGCGCATGGTCACGCTTAAGTTGACGTTATAGTTACCTTGACCGCTAAATGCACTGTTGACAACATGGCTACTTAACACCTTAACTTGCGCACCCGCAAGATTGCGTTTTGGTTCAACCAATCGCTCTTCAGTTAAGTTAGCAAAAATTTGATCAACAAAACGTTTAGTTGCTTTTTGCAAGCCCATTTGCTGACCGCGCTGCTCACAGGCAGCAAGCGTTTCGGTGCGTTTACAATTGATGGTGTGATTAACTTCTAATGTACCTTCACGTGTAAACTCATTACGTAAACGCTCAACACGCGCCGTTGCGAGTTGTTCTTTTAAACTTTCTAATGTATTGAGTTGGGTATGTTTAGCTACGCGAATTTGCTCAATGTCTTTTCTATGCGATGCAATTGCCGCCAATTGCATCGAAATATCATCTTTATTCTGTTTGTGATCAACAACTGCCTTTTGATAGCGTGCTTGTGCATTGCTAATGTCTATTGTTGGATCATCAATAAGTCGGCGATACATCTCGTTCATTGCATCTAGCGCTTGGTTTTTTTCTTTGTCTAACTCTGTCGAGCGTGCGCGCAATAATTCGAGTTGCTTCTGTAACTGACTTTCTTCTTTTAGGTGTTTTTCAAGGATAACAGTCGAGTTATCGTACTCGGCTTGTTTTTTACTGATCTCTGACTCTATACCAGTTACCGTAGCAGTATCTTGTGCAAATGCACTAGTTGCTAGCAAACTAACTGAAATAAATAGAGATAAAGGAGCGATTCGCATATATTCCATTCCCAAAAAGCGGCAATTATTTGGTCATTATTATTTTTTTATAATTAAACTCTTATGCTATGTACTTGGAAAGCAAAACACAAGCTTTGTTCAATTATTATCTGAGTTTACAACTATTACCTTAGTTGATGCCAGTAAATAACAAAATCATTTTAGTTTAATTTCTTAGTTGATGATCAGTTTGCTACAATAGAGCGTGTTTTTTATTAAAATTGCTGCTGTGTATAGTTCTTTTGAGTCACCTTTACAAACCATAAACCATCCCTTATTGGCTGCTCGTAAAATTCAGCTCACCATAAAGCGAGATGATCTTATTCACCCGCAAATTAGTGGCAATAAGTGGCGTAAACTAAAGTTTAATTTAGCCGCAATGCAACAACTTGGAAAATCTGAATTACTCACTTTTGGTGGTGCTTTTTCAAATCATATCCATGCCAGCGCTGCTGCGGGGAAACTATTTGGTTTTACTACTCATGGTATAATTCGGGGTCCCGAACTTGATAGCGAAAATCCAACACTGCGCTATGCAAAGCAATGTGGCATGAATTTACATCCAGTTGACCGTGTTACTTACCGGTTGAGGCATGATCAAAATTACTTAGCTGAATTACAACATCAATTTCCTAATGCTTATATTTTACCTGAAGGCGGCACTAATTCAGCAGCCCTTCTAGGCTGCAAAGAGTTGGCCGAAAGCCTTCCCCCAGCAGACTATATTATATGCCCTACGGGAAGTGGCGGAACACTAGCAGGTTTAATTGAGGGCGCATCACAAAGTACAACAGTATTAGGGGTGGCTGTACTTAAGCAAGCTGAGTATTTAATAACTGACATTAAACAATTGAGCAACCGCGCCAAACAACAACAAAACTGGCAGCTGTTATGTGACTTTCATGATGGCGGTTATGGCAAGTTTAGTGCTAATTTGTGGCAGTTTTGTCAAGCATTTAACCACCAGCACGACATTCCTCTTGAACCTATTTACAGTGGCAAAATGATGTATGCACTATGGCAACTCATTGAGCAGGGCTTTTTTGCTCCACACACACACATTATTGCGATTCATACAGGTGGGCTACAAGGTTTAGATGGCTTGCGATACCGCAATTTAATCGACTAATTAGCTGTATTAGCTATGCGGTGTTATATCTGCTAACTTTTGTAAGGGCTCAGCAAAGTAAAAGCCTTGAGCTGCAACCACCCCTAAGTTTTTGAGGGTCGCAAGTTCATTTTGCGTCTCGACCCCCACCGCATAAACAGGAAAGCTTAATTCGCTGCCCTTATTGATAATCTGTTTTACGATCTTCTGTTGTTGAGCATTTGTATCTATATTATGTATTAGCTCATAGGCCAGTTTAATACTGCGTATATTATTAAGCTGCGCATAAGTAGCTAAGTGCTCTGCACTTCTCACGTTATCAATTACCACACCAGCCGACAGTTTCTCTAAACACTTAAACTGTGAGATTAATTTTTTATGTTGGCGTAGATAATCATCTTCACTGAGTTCAAATTGAAGTTTACTAATTCCCTCATAGTCACTCATATGTTCTTTAAACCAAACCCAAAACTTGTCATTGAACCAGTTCATAGCATGTAGGTTTATACTGACTGTGATTGCACCAGCTTCGTTAGAGAGTATTCTCTTCACTTGAGTAATAACGATTTTATCTAAAAACAACACGTCATTTTTACTGCTCATGTGAGGAATAAAATGCCGAGCTGCCAATAACCCCAAATTTTTATGGCGAATGCGAATTAACGCTTCATGCTGTAAAATTTCACCTGTTTGTAAATCGAACAAAGGTTGAAAAAACAACATAAAATGTTTGTTTTTAATGTACTCAAACAAGTGCTCTTTACTGTCTGCTAACATGCTTGATTGGGTATGCCCGAACGGCAAGCGATGAATATGTTGCCATGCACTTTGTTTAGCCATAGCCAATGCTGATTTAGTTAGCTGATATACAACAGCTTGGTCTGCTCCTGTTCGGTAATTACAAACACCGATCTTGACATCAGCACGTGATAAATCACTGCGATAGTTTAAGCACGCTTGGTAAATAACTTGATGAAGCCGTTTGGTGTATTTATCAAGCTCAGTTGCAGGGATGTTATTTAAAGTAACCGCGATGCCACCTGAAGGAAGCAACTTAACGGAACGATTAACCAACTCACCAAAACCTTTCGCAATTACTAATTTAAAGTAGTTATCAACATCCAGGTTAGATGGAAAAGGTGTTTTCCAAAAGAACAAAGCAAATAAATGGTTATAACTTGTTGGCACCCCATAAAGAATATTGAGGTCTTGTCGCGGTAAAGGCCTTGGCGATGCTAGCTTTTGTGATTTAAATTGGGGTTCAATTTGTGCATCTGCTGATGCTTGCGGTTTGATAACAGGTTGCTCTTTAATAGCCGTAGACTTAGCCATACTTCGCCACCAACGCCCAGCCCAATAGCCTGTTGCTAGTAAAATAAGGTTTAATAGAATAAATAAGTGGCTTTCTAGTAACCAAGCTGGCCAATGAAACAATCGTAAACTGACTGTTTTATAACTAAATACTTCTTGCTCTACATCAATAAAATTTGCAAAGTTTTGCGGCAAGTCAGCTACATCCAAGACAAAACCCTGACTTTTTACAATAGACGCGATAATGTCTTGCGAGGTGATAGGATCTAAGTTTAATTCATATACTTCTTTAGCCAGCTCAGTGCCAGTATGATGAACCTTGTCATGAAGTACATCATTAAGAAAAATGTTAAAAACAACCACAAGCAAAAGCACAATCGTCACATAAATGACCACTGGTCGCTTGATCTGTGAAGCAAAGTCTTTTTTCATTTCACAATTTTGTTGCCCAAAGATATACAAAGTGTTGTTCAAGAACCCCATAAATACAAGGCTACAGGCTGATTAAAAGTAATTTCAGAAGAATCCTAATACCAACGCTGTCAAAAATTCCGTAAATTTAACAACCTAGCATTTACTGGTAATGAGAATTATTTTGTAATCAACAATTCAAAAAGTCGCAACTGAATCTCTGCAACAGAGTTAAATAAAGATACGCAAACTTTTACAGTAACCTGTAATCAACCCCAAGATAACTGTTTGTAATGATGAAAGGCATTATTATTTAGCCTTCGTAGATGCGCATTACCCGCAAAAATAAGCGCCATCATGACAGCGTAGCTGATGCACACCAGGCTCATGAAGATGTATTTACTCTAAATACATTTATAGCATTTGATGTCTTATATTGAGCTTGTTCTAAATCTTTTATCAATTTAGATAATAGCGCCAATTCGGTTTGTACTTCCTGCATATTTTCAGTGATATTTTGGCTTGCCTTACTCGCTTCTTCAGCTAACTGATTTTGTGATTCAATCGCTGATGACACCATGTTTGTTTGGCCGCTCACCTCAGTGATATTAGTTGTCAAAATATCGATATTCTTGAGCGCATTTTCACTATTTTCACTCACCTTCTGCGTTGATTCAGAGGTATTTTCCATATACGCCTGAAGTTGTTGCACTTGCTGCTTTATGTCATCAAGCACTGAAGATATTTCTGATGTTGAATCTTGGCTACGCGTTGCTAAACCCCGCACTTCGTCTGCAACAACAGCAAAACCACGCCCTTGTTCACCCGCTCGAGCAGCTTCAATAGCAGCATTAAGGGCTAGTAAATTAGTTTGTTCAGCAATACTCGAAATTGTATCAAGCACTGATTGAATACTGTTCGTTTTTGCACTTAACGAATCTGATTGCTGATGAGCCTGCTGAATCAGCGTAGATAGTGAGTTAATGCTCACTTTATTTGTGCCAATTATTTGCTTTGTATTATTCGATAAGTCATTTGCCTTTGCTGTATTTTTAGAGCTTTCATCTGCTGACAGTGCAATTTGCTCGATCTGGTTAGATAGCCTCGCGAAGCTATCTTGAAGCACCGATGTGGTTGAATTAACACTCTCAACTAACTCTGAAAGTTCTGTTGCAAAAGTGATTAATGATTTAACACTGGATTCGCTACTGCTGTTTGCTTGTTGCACTTGCCGTATCAACTTAGTGAGGGTATCTACCAACTCATCAACACTTCTAGAAATTGCACCTATTTCATCACTCGATTGGTCATCAATCCTCACTGTTAAATCATGGCTTGAAGCAATTTTTCCAATTAAATCTCGTACTTTTCTAACTTTTTTAGCAAGTGCCTTGATTACAAATAAACCGAAGGCGATAAAAAAAGTAATAAAAAATATCGCAAGACCTACCGTTACCACAGCCTCCATTTTAGCATCAACGTGCTTTTCCTCGATAAGCGACTCTAACGCGCTTTGTTTTTCAGTAATACGCTTGTGAATTTTGCCAATTAAGTCCGTTGACAAACTAAACCAGTCCGAAGGTTCTGGGTAAGACAAAGCCAGCTTGCCACTTTCTTGATTTAGGTTTTCGATAATTGCCTTAATACCTTTAAAGGCTTGTGAATTAGTCAATTCTGATAGCCATGCTTTATCTTCTTTTGCGGTGAGTGTTAAAGCGAGCATAGCCAAACTTTCTTCAATATTATTAAAATAGCCAGCAACTTGAACCTGACTATCTTTAGATATTGATTGTAATGATAAAATACCATTCACCTTTCCTCTAATCTGGCCTAACCTCTCCTTTAACAAAGACATTCTGATAATAGCTAAACCTGAAGAGATTGCTTCGGATTGTCTAATGTGTGAAACCCGGCTGTTAGCAACATCCAACATAAACTGGTTGGCATTAGAATAAACGGCAAACGCTGATTTTCCTTGCTGCCTATCGATATTTTCTCTTAACGCTTTTATATTTTTGTGCTTTTCTAACACTGCAGTAAATAGGGCTATTGAGTGTTTTTTCGTTTGAGTATAATTAGAAAATTCGTTAAAAACTTTATCAACAATCAAGCGTTGCTTAGCAACTTTGTCACCGTTTTTGCGATACCCTGAACCAATAAAGCCAGCAGTTAATCCCCTTTCGACTGCCGTTTCATGCGCTATTTTATCTATCATCAATACTTCGCTGATAAATTCAGCATCTTGACTCACAAGCTGCTTTTTTTGCAGGGACGCATCAATAACAATATAAGATGTTGTAAGCATCACAACCAAAGCAAATGCAATCACTGCTGCTAGCGCTTGTTGAAAGCTTATCTTACTAAGTATTTTCATGGGTGTAGGAATAAAGTTTTTTATTAAACTTAGACCATACGATTGATATCGCCAGTATTTGTAACTCTGCTCCAGGCATACTTGCAGCCATAAAAAAGAACGTAAGCACTAATCCTAGCTTCACAGACTCAATTAAAAGATAAACGATTCAATGCAAAGTAAAGGACAAAATGAGTGGGTAAATTTGTGCGGCCAGCATGCATCCTAAGTTATTTTTCAACATTATTTTTAGTTAAAAAAAGAGCCGCTATTTAGCGGCTCTCTTATACATTTTCAATTTTGTCTTTGTCTAGAACGGGATATCGTCATCAAAGTCGATTGGTGGTTCCATTGGGTTTGATGCGCCGCCTTGTGGTGCATTTTGTGGCTTAGGAGCAAAACCGCCTTGTTGTGGTGCACTGCTTTGCTGTGGAGCACCATAACCGCCACCGTATTGGTTATTGTTTTGTTGTTGCGGCGCTGACTGCTGTGGACGTTGTTGCTGTGGTGCTGGTGCAGACTGTTGCTGTGGTGCATAGCTATTATTGCTTTGTGCTTGTTGTGAGCCACCACCGTAACCGCCACCTTGCTGTTGACCACCTTGGTAACCGCCTTGTGATTGACCACCTTGATAGCCGCCACCCTGTTGATCGCCACCACGGCCACCTAACATTTGCATTTGACCGCCCATATCTACCACGATTTCTGTGGTGTATTTTTCTTGGCCTGATTGATCAGTCCATTTACGCGTTTGTAAACGGCCTTCAATATAAACTTGTGAGCCCTTGCGAAGATACTCACCAGCAACTTCAGCTAGTTTGCCAAATAACACAACACGGTGCCATTCAGTACGCTCTTGCATTTGCCCTGTGTTTTTATCTTTCCAGCTATCAGTCGTAGCAATGCTGATATTCGCTACACCATTGCCATTAGGCATATAACGTACTTCTGGATCTTGGCCTAAATTACCAACCAAGATAACTTTGTTCACACCGCGTGCCATGGAACTTCTCCTATAAAACGTTAGATTAAACCAGCAACTTTACGTGCTTGGTCTAGGTCAAATTCTTTGTCATTAATCTTTAAATAGCTGCGATTTTCATCACAAACAACCGTTGCTTCAATGACGCCCGGTAAAGCAACAAGACGAGAAGCAAGTGCTTGTGCTTGCTGCTCTGAACTTAATTCGGTCATTAAGCTAATTATTTTACTTCTTGGTGGGACTTGCATATTCCAAGCAATGATAAGCCATATTACCCCAACAAGTGCCGCTGCCGCAAACACTGCTTGCGCACTTAATGCTTGAGCAACATAGCCACCCAATAAACCGCCTAAAAAGGCACCAAAAAACTGCGTTGATGAGAACACCCCCATCGCAGAACCTTTCTGGTTTGCAGGGGCAATACGCGAAACAAGAGCTGGCATGGTGGCTTCTAAAAAGTTAAAAGCAATAAAGTAAACCAACATACAAATACCAATGCCAATCACCGAATCAACCCATAGCGACATGGCTAACATGCTTAACACCAGCAGTGCGATTGAAGCAATGAATGCTTGTTTTTCTTTTTCTTTGCGAATCGCCACTATCATCATAGGTGCCATCAAGAAAAATGCTAAAAATAATACAGGTATGTATAAATACCAATGATGATCTGCAATCAATCCATCTTTAATAAGCTGACCTGGTAATGCTACAAATACGGTAGTTAATGTAAGATGAAGCAGCATCACCCCAAAATCAAGGCGCGCTAATTGTGGGTGTTTAATAAGTTGCTTAATGTCATCAAGTGTTGCAAGCGTATCGCCTTTTGGGGCTTTACTAACTGCATTGGGCACTAAGAACAACACGATAAAAATACCTAAAAGCGCCAGCCCTGCGGTAAGCCAAAATACTCCTGCAACACCCCATGATGCGGCTACTATTGGCCCAAGTAACATAGCAACGGCAAAGCTCATACCAATACACATACCAATGACGGCCATTACTTTTGGACGCTGTTCATCACGACTTAGATCAGAAGCCAGTGCTAACAATGCACTGGCTATTGCGCCCATGCCTTGTAATGCACGCCCTAACGTCACCATTTGTACTGACTCAGCTGTTGCCGCTATCACAGAACCAAGCGCAAACACACAAAGACCACCAATAATGACTTTTTTACGACCAATTTTGTCCGATAACCAGCCCATAGGTATCTGTAATACAGCTTGCGTTAAACCATAAGCACCGATAGCAAAGCCAATCCATAGTGGCGAAAACCCTTCTAGCTGCTGACCATAAATTGCCAATACTGGCATCAGCATAAATAGGCCAAGCATGCGAAATGCAAATACGCTCGCCAACGAAACGGCAGCGCGTTTTTCTCGAGAGTTGAGTGAAGATGCTGTCATGAATTACTGATCTTGCTGTCTGTTAAAATGTGAGCGTGGATTCTACCACAAGCAAAAACTAAATAATCACCTGTGAGTGATGATTTTTTCTTTGATCAAGGATTAATCTTATCGCGTATTGTGAGATACTGAAAAAATAATTAGGTAACAAAACGAGATAGCATGGAAAACATTGAAGTCCGAGGCGCCCGTACGCACAATTTAAAAGACATCAGCCTAACCATTCCCCGTGATAAGCTGATAGTTATCACTGGCCTATCTGGTTCAGGAAAATCGTCTTTAGCGTTTGATACGCTTTATGCAGAAGGGCAACGTCGTTATGTTGAATCACTCTCTGCGTATGCAAGGCAGTTCTTATCGCTGATGGAAAAACCCGATGTGGATCACATCGAAGGTTTATCGCCTGCAATCTCTATTGAGCAAAAATCAACCTCGCATAACCCGCGCTCAACAGTCGGAACCATCACCGAAATTTACGATTACCTACGTTTATTATTTGCCCGTGTAGGTGAGCCACGCTGTCCTACTCACGACTTACCACTTGCAGCACAAACTATCAGCCAAATGGTCGATACGGTTTTAGCGCTACCTGAAGGTAGCAAGCTAATGCTATTAGCACCAGTTGTGAAAGACCGAAAAGGTGAACATGTTAAGCTGCTTGAGCAACTTGCAAGCCAAGGCTTTATTCGTGCCCGTATCGATGGCGAAGTTTGTGACTTATCAGATCCACCAACCCTTGAGCTTCATAAAAAGCACACTATCGAAGTTGTGGTTGACCGCTTTAAAGTAAAAGATGGCCAACAACAGCGTTTAGCTGAATCATTCGAAACGGCGCTTGAGCTTTCAAGCGGTATAGCTCATGTAGCGGCAATGGATGACTCTCTTAGCGAAGACATGCTGTTTTCAGCTAACTTTGCTTGCCCAACCTGTGGCTATGCAATGGGCGAGCTTGAACCGCGTTTATTCTCGTTTAATAACCCAGCAGGTGCATGCCAAAGCTGTGATGGTTTAGGTGTACGTCAGTATTTTGATCCAAACCGTGTAGTGCAAAACCCAGAGCTAAGCTTGTCGGGCGGCGCAATTAAAGGATGGGACAAACGCAGCTTTTATTATTTCCAAATGCTGCAAGCCGTTGCGGAGCATTACAAGTTTGATTTAGAAGCGCCGTTTCAAAATCTGAGTAAAGAAGCACAAAAAGTTATTCTTGAAGGTTCAGGCAAGACTAAAATTGCTTTTAATTACCGCAATGACCGTGGCGATTTAATTACGCGTAACCACGAGTTTGAAGGCGTTTTAAATAATATGAACCGCCGCTACCGCGAAACAGAATCAAACTCGGTGCGCGAAGAGCTCGCTAAATACCAAACGAGCCAAGCGTGTCCAAGCTGTCATGGCTCTCGATTACGCGAAGAAGCTCGCCATGTATTTATTGGCCAAACCAATCTACCTGCCATCACCACAATGAGTATTGGTGAAAGCATGGCATTTTTTGATAGCTTAAGCCTAACTGGTCAGCGTGCCCAAATTGCCGATAAAATCCTCAAAGAAATTCGCGACCGTTTATCTTTCCTAATTAATGTAGGCCTTAATTACTTATCACTTGAGCGAAGCGCTGACACCCTCTCAGGTGGTGAAGCTCAGCGTATTCGTTTAGCAAGCCAAATTGGTGCAGGCCTTGTTGGTGTTATGTACGTACTGGATGAACCATCAATTGGTTTGCACCAACGCGATAACGACCGCCTACTAAAAACCCTTATTCACTTACGTGATTTAGGCAACACCGTCATTGTGGTTGAGCATGACGAAGATGCCATTCGCGCTGCCGATCATATTATCGATATCGGCCCAGGTGCTGGTGTTCATGGCGGCCATGTTATTGCACAAGGTACCCATGATGATATTCTAGCAAGTAAAGATTCTATCACCGGTCAGTATCTCTCTGGTGAAAAGAAAATCGAAGTACCGGCGGCTCGCCATCAAACCAACGAAAAATGGCTTGAGCTATTTGGTGCCACAGGTAACAACTTAAAGAACGTTGATTTACGTATTCCATTTGGCTTAATGACCTGTATCACAGGTGTATCGGGCTCAGGTAAATCGACACTTATCAACGACACTTTATTTAAGCTGGCTCATACCGAGTTAAATGGCGCAACGACCGCAGAAGCAGCACCGTATAAGTCAATTAAGGGATTGAATCATTTTGATAAAGTGATTGATATTGACCAAAGCCCAATTGGCCGTACTCCGCGCTCAAACCCTGCAACTTACACTGGTATTTTTACCGGTATTCGTGAGCTATTTGCAGGCACTCAAGAAGCCCGTTCGCGTGGTTATAAAGTCGGTCGCTTTAGCTTTAACGTTAAAGGTGGCCGTTGTGAAGCTTGCCAAGGCGATGGCGTGATCAAGGTAGAAATGCACTTTTTACCAGATGTATATGTGCCTTGTGATGTATGTAAAGGTCAGCGCTACAATCGTGAAACCCTAGAAGTACAGTACAAAGGTAAAAACATTCACCAAGTACTCGAAATGACCGTTGAAGATGCCCGTGACTACTTTGATAAAATCCCGGCCATTGCACGTAAACTGCAAACGTTAATGGATGTTGGCTTGTCGTATATTCGCTTAGGTCAAGCTGCAACAACCCTCTCAGGTGGTGAAGCACAGCGTGTGAAACTGGCTCGTGAACTTTCAAAACGCGATACCGGTAAAACACTGTATATCCTTGATGAACCAACTACGGGTTTACACTTTGCTGATATTCAGCAATTATTAGTAGTACTGCACCGCTTACGCGATCACGGTAATACCATTGTTGTTATTGAGCATAACCTTGATGTGATCAAAACCGCAGACTGGATTGTCGATTTAGGCCCTGAAGGTGGCTCTGGCGGTGGTGAAATTTTAATTTCTGGTACACCTGAAGACGTCGCCGATTGTGAGCGTTCACACACAGGCAGGTACTTAAAACCACTACTATAAAAAGGATATTGCGTGCGTAGGTATTTAAAAATTGCAAAATGGCGCGCTAATAAACAGTTTCAACAACAGCAACGTAGCTGGCAACCTCATAAAACAAGGTTGGTTGAACGTTTACAAGCCATTTGGTTTAACTTAAGTACCGCACAAAAGCTCTATCTTTTGGCATTAAGCAGCCTGATTGTTGTGCCATCAGGCTGGTTAAGTGCCACCATCACCATTATTGCGCTTGTTATTGAATTTTGGCCTAAATTTAATCAACTTTGGCATTCACTTGCCGGCAAGGCACTGATTTTAATCTTCTATGCTAGTATCGCTAACTTTGTGTTGGCAGGTGCAAGCGGCATAGTAAATGATGTAACCCATGTTTCTGCCAATCATTTTAACTACACACATAACTTTGCCACACTGTTATATTTACCGCCTTGGGCGCTGGGAATAACACTAGGTACATTATTGTTATTTCAACTCTTTTTGCCTTTTTATATTTTTATTCTATTGCTGATAAAACCATTTGGCTCTGAGCGAGTTAAATTTATAAGTCAAAGCTATTCGCCGCTATTAACCGCCATCGTGCGTTTTATTTTAGCAACCGTAGTATTTATTAACTTAATTTCGTTTCTTGATGACAAGCCACCTGAAGAAGTGCTCGACAACATGGTCAGTACCTTTATCGATAGCAAAGTCATTGCCAAAGAGTCAGGTGAAGAGCAGCAAAAAGCGGTTGAAGAACTCAGTGAAAAAATTGAGCAACAAATTCCTGACATCAACGAAGAAGCTCAGGTACCTAGCCGTGATATAAACATACAAGCTGATAACGAAACGGCTGAAAATCTACGTCAGTTTTTGGATAGTAAGGGTTACTTTGAGCGCAGCAAACGCTTAATTGCCATGTTTGCTTACAGCTTTGAGGCCGATAGTTATTCGCGCTGTTTAAAGGCTGAAAACAGTAAAGCTGTTGAGCTGAATGATTACGAAATAGTGCAAGTAACCCCTGATCACAATGCTGAATATGGCTATCGATTTGAAGTCATTGCGTGTGACTCGCCAGGTGTTACCCCTGTTGCAAAGTAACGCAGTAATCCTCTTTTATTAATGAGGCTTGCTGCGCTTCTGCCAGCCAGTGAAAGAATAATAGCCCTCGATAAAGCAAACCCTCAAAAATAATATCCTTTAAAACCTTATTTCGGCCCATAAGGATTGGATTTAAACCATTGAAATTGTTTGAATTAAATTTTAAAAACCTTATAAATAAATCGCTTAGAACTAGATAAGCGACTCTATCCGAATTCCTCGCTATTGTAGTTTCCATCAACGGGCTACCAACCACTTTTGCCTCGTTGATAAAACCAATCAACCAATTAAGGGAATTACATTATGAGCAATTCAATTTTAAAAATGATGCCACTACTAGCAGTCGCTGCACTCGTTATTACAGCACCGAACACTTTACTAAATAATCAAGGTGCTCAAAAACTAGATCAACAGTTAGAGACATCTATAGCCGCCTCTATTGAGCAAATGAACAATAAAATTGATCACCAAATTGAACAACAGCTCAATAACTAACAGCTAGTTTGCCCAGCATGCTGGGCAAACCTCATCAATTAACAGGCTAAAATAATGAAAACATTAACTCGATACTTGCTCATCTCATTCATTGCTACATCAGGCTTATTAGCAAGTAGTTTTAGCATCGCTAAAAGTGCCATTTGGCAGGTAAGTAAAGGTGATGAATATATTTATCTTGCTGGTTCAATTCATATTTTACCTTCTAAAGAGCTGCCACTTCCCACTGAATTTAATCAGGCTTATAAACTGATAGATACCTTAGTGCTTGAAGCCGATGTACCTGCACCAAGCGATAGCTCGGCACAACTAACCCTGCTTAAAGCTCTTAGCTATCAAGCAGGTGAAACCTTAAGTAGCAAACTGACAGAAAAAGTTAAGCAACAATTAAAATTACAGCTTAATAGCTATGGCATGCATCTCTATGAACTGGATAGCTTTCGACCTTTTATGGTGAGCTTGCTAATCATGTCGTTAGAGTTACAAAAACAGCAGCTCTTAGGTGAGGGCGTCGATAGCTATCTTGCGAAACTGGCCAAACAAGATAATAAAAAAATAGCTTACCTTGAAACCTTAGCTTTCCAGTTAAATTTGTTTAAACAATGAGGCAATGAAGATGAGAATGCCTTTATAGAATCACTATTGGCACAAGTTTCTGACTTCCAGCAACTGTATGTTGAAATGCTCGATGCATGGCGAAATGGCGATATGCAAGCAATGGCTAAGCTTACTACCCTACCGCTAAAACAACGTGATCCCCTTACTTATGAAATGTTAATTAAGCAACGTAATTTAACCTGGCTTAGTAAGATAGAGCGCTATTTTACTAATCATCAAAAAGAGCTGGTGCTCGTTGGTGCAGCCCATTTGGCTGGTGAAGATAGCTTGTTAGGCCTATTAAAAAATAAAGGCTATGCAATTAAACAGTTGAACACAGATGAGGAATAAAAAAATGGAAAAAACAGACAAAACTGCTGCCGCGCTGATGTGTTTTTTTACTGTTTTAATTGTGCTGAGTTTTTAATGAATAAAAAAAATACCGCTGTTAAGCGGTATTTTTATTTCAATTATTTGTTGCAAGCTTACGGGCGAGGAATAAAACCTACCGCATCGTACACAGCTTTTAATGTTTTTTCAGCGCGAATACTCGCCTTTTCAGCACCTGATTTCATAATGCTATCAAGTAGTGATTGATCTTCACGGATCTCTTTAAAGCGTGCTTGAATTGGCTCAATCATATTAACAACCGCTGCTGCGGTGTCTTTTTTCAGGTGACCATACATTTTGTCTTCGTATTCAGGAACTAAGTCTTCGATTGAGCGCTTAGTTGCAACTGATAATAAAGTAAGTAGGTTAGATACACCTGGTTTTTCGTCACGATCAAAGTAAATACGTGCTTGTTCGTCTGAATCGGTTACTGCTTTTTTCAGTTTCTTTTCAATCTTCTTCGGCTCATCCAATAACATGATGTAACCGTTTGGATTTTCATCTGACTTAGACATTTTCTTCAGCGGATCTTGTAAGCTCATTACACGTGCGCCGAACTCAGGAATATACGGCTCAGGTAGTTTGAACACGTCACCGTATAGGTTGTTAAAACGTGTTGCGATATCACGTGTTAATTCAAGGTGTTGCTTTTGATCTTCACCCACTGGCACTTGATCCGCTTGGTATAACAAGATATCTGCCGCTTGCAGCACTGGGTAAGAGAATAAGCCCACATTCACGTTATTCGCATGTTTAGATGACTTATCTTTAAACTGCGTCATACGGTTAAGCTCACCCATTTGCGCGTAACAGTTTAATACCCAGCTCAGCTGTGCATGTTCTGGCACTTGAGATTGCACGAATAACGCAGCTTTCTCTGGGTCGATACCGCATGCAGCATATAGCGCAATACCGTCCAGCACGCGCGAGCGTAATTGCTCTGGATCTTGGCGAACTGTAATGGCGTGCAAATCTACTAACATAAAGAAACTTTCGTGGTCTTCCTGTAGCTTAAGCCACTGGTTAATAGCGCCAACATAGTTGCCTATTGTCATACCACCGGTTGGCTGAATGCCACTTAACACTACTGGTTTACTCATGATGTTCCTTTATATTTTTACTAAACTAAAAAGACGAATTTAAAATGCACTTACCTTTGGGTAAGAACGGGTATTATATCTAAGAAATTCTCGCAGAGGTACTCTGGATTGAAATCAGCGAGGTTTTCACCTTGGTTATAGCCATAACCGAGTGCAACAACGTCAACATTCGCAGCTTTTGCTGCCAAAATATCACTTTTTGAGTCGCCGATCATAACCGCTTTTTCATGGCTGACATCGAGTTGCTGACAAGCATATTGCAATGGTTCAGGTGATGGTTTTTTTGCCATATCATCGCCACAGACAATAAACTGAAAATGACTGGTCAATGAGAGTTTATCAAGTAGCTTTTCGGTAAAACGACGTGCCTTATTGGTGATCACCACCTTAGGAACACCAGCAAGTGCAGCAAGCCCCGTTTCAACATGTTGATAAAGCGCACTATAGTCACCCACAACCTGGTCATAGTGCTGATAAAACAAATTAATAGCACGCTCTGCAAGGGCTTCATCCAAATGCTCGCTTACTTGCATGTCACCGCTCAAAGCACGCTTAACTAAGGTTTCAATACCATTGCCGACCCAGCTTTCTACTAGCTTTTGTGTAACAACCGGAAACGCTAAATCGGTTAAAGTCAGGTTCATCGCAATGTATAAATCATAAACGCTATCGACCAAGGTGCCATCTAAATCGAAAAATGCCGCATCGTATTTCATTATTCAACCTTCGCAAGTTCGCTGCGCATCGCATCGATGACCGCTTTGTAATCTGGTTGATTAAAAATTGCAGAGCCTGATACAAACATATCAGCGCCCGCTTCTGCTATTTCGGCAATGTTATCAACACCGACACCACCATCAACTTCTAAACGAATATTGCGACCTGAAGCATCAATAATTTTACGTGCTTGGCGGAGCTTTTCGAGAGTATGTGGAATAAAACTTTGGCCACCAAAGCCAGGGTTAACCGACATTAATAGCACTACATCAACTTTATCAAGCACATGTTCAAGGTAACTTAAACTTGTTGCAGGATTAAACACTAATCCCGCTTGGCAGCCGTTATCTTTAATTAATTGCAAAGTGCGGTCTATATGCTCACTGGCTTCTGGGTGAAAACTGATAATCGACGCCCCTGCTTCAGCAAAATCAGGAATAATGCGGTCAACGGGCTTTACCATCAGATGTACATCAATTGGTGCTGTGATGCCGTAATCTCGCAGCGCTTTACAAATCATTGGTCCAAATGTGAGGTTAGGCACGTAATGGTTATCCATTACATCAAAATGTATAACGTCAGCACCACTTGCAAGAACACGATCGACATCGTCACCTAAGCGAGCAAAGTCAGCCGATAAAATTGAAGGGGCTATTAAATACTTTTGTAAGGTTTCTAACATGAGAGATCCAATAATAATTTGCTACGCTAAAGGAGCGCTTAATGTAACCTAATCGCTTACTGATTAAAACAGTACGACACAGGGTAAATACTTAGCTAAATAGTAGAAAGCCTTTAAGATCATTCGAATATAAGAACTATTAACTAGCTGACCTGCTACCTAAACCGATTAAACATGTCAAAAGAACCAAAAAACAAAACAAAAATTAAACATAAAATTAACTTTAACGCGCTAATTTTATTAATTTTTTAATCAATTCAGCATGAATTAAGTTTGTTATTTGAGCAATTATTAGGTATGCTTGTTTAAATAACACAAACAAGGGTTATTCTCATGCGTGCTTTTAAAATAGGGATCTTAATCGCGTCCGCACTTACTGTTGCTACGTTTGTATCTTTTTCATCTGCCGATGAAGACGAGTTTTTAGCAACGGCGTCTGGTTGCTCATGCAATACGCTAAACGCATCATCATCTTCTGCTCAATGTATGAAAGCAGAACAAGAAACTGGATGGTTTTCTTGGTTGACTGGTGACAGCCGTAGCGCACAATTCCATTACCTCGATTTACTTGAGCTTTTAACAAGTAGCGAAGAGTCAAAGAACGTTAGTAGTTTAAGCTCAAAATTCTAATTACATGAGCAGCTTTATTAGTGCATTACAAAGTGTCTTTGCGGCATTTTTTGGTGTGCAGTCAGAGCAAAAACGTCAAGCTGACTTCAAAGAGCATTCACCACTGGCTATCATTGTGATTGCAGTCATTTTGTTTATTATTTTTATTGCTGCTATTTATTTCGCGGTTTCTTTGGTGCTAAATACATAGCCATCAATTCATTCACTTTATTTCGTGAACCACCCTTAGGGCTTATTGTCCGCTTCACCTTAATCTCATCAAGTGATGCTTGGCTGTAGATTTTGCGAGTCCACACTGTATCGTGATTAGAAATAAGTACGGGCGTATTATTTTCGAATGCAGCCTGCTCAGCTAAATTAGCCAAGTTAGCTTGGTCATCTAAATTAAAGCCGCCTTTAGCGTAAGAAGTAAACGACGCCGTTTTACTGAGTGGTACATAGGGTGGATCACAATACACTACTGCGTTTTCAGGAATAAGCTTAAACACTTCGTCATAACCTAAGCAGGTAAAAGTTGCTTGTTGCGCTTTTTCAGCAAAGAAATTCATTTCTTTCTCTGGAAAGTATGGGCGCTTATATTTTCCAAAAGGAACATTAAAAATCCCTTTTAGGTTATAACGACATAGGCCGTTGTACCCGTGACGGTTCATGTATAAGAACAAAATTGCACGTTCATATACATCACTGCTTTGATTAAATTGAACACGGTATTCGTAGTAAGCTTCTGGGTGATTATTTAGCTCAACAAATAACTTTTTTGCATCGCTAATAAATTCATCCGGCGTGCGTTTAAGCTCTGTGTACAGGTTGATCAAATCAGCATTGATATCATTTAAAATATAATGCTTAAAGTCAGTATTGAGGAATACAGAGCCAGCGCCAACAAAAGGTTCAACTAAAGTATCAGCATCCAAACTCGCTTGTTTTAAGCGGGCATGAATATCTTCAACTAGGCTGTATTTTCCACCTGCCCATTTAAGGAAGGCTCTGGTCTTTTGCTGCATCTGCTCTTAACTTCAATTCGATATTGCGCGATTCTACACTAATCAGTTTTAATTTACTGATCCTGTGAAGCAATTTCTTGCTTAATTTTACTTATTTTTTTATAAAAAGGCTGATTTTTACGCACTTTATTCGGTAGTGTCGATAACGCATTTTTCGCGTCGTTTAAGGTGGCATAGCTACCATAAGTTACAATCCACCACACTTTGCCACCTCGCAAAGTTTGATACGTATTAACTTGCCCTTCTAATGAGTTCTCTGTAATAAACTTATCAGTGATTTCTTTTTTAGTAACAGCTAACAGCTGTATTACAAAATGCTCGTCTGGCTCTGCTAAGTACCATGCATTTGCACTCACTGTCGGCGCTTTTTCAACTGTTTCAGTATTAACGGCCTCAATATCAGCTAGAGGAGGATTTAAGTCGTCGTCAGTCAATACTGCGGCAATTTCTTCGCTACTTGGTTTGGCCTGTTGCTCTTCAGGTTTTGCACTAGCAAGACTATCAACAATTGCAGCAATATTATTTTCATGGCTTACTGCTGAAGCTTCTGACTGTTGAACTGTCACAGTATTATTATCAAGCTCTATTGACGCACTGCTCGGCTCTGATAGCGTTTCATCGCTGTTCTGTTGAGCCGCAGTAACCTTTTCTGCTGGGAGAGCCGTAGCAATAGTGGCACTCTCCTCTTGTTGATAATGTTCTTTCCACCATTGGGTCATATCTGCTTTGTACAAAAAGCCAATAATTAATAACATAGTTGTTATTAACAACAGAGTTAAATACAACGGTTTGTAGCTCTTTTCTGGAGGGCGAATATCTGCAGTTTGTTGATCTGGTTGCCATGCAAGTAATAATGCAGGATTACCATGAGCTTCTTGCAAAAAGGTTCGAAAAACAGGATCTTCTTCTACCGGAAGGCTATCGAAAAACCAACGCATCAACTGCTTACTTTCACTAAGATTAAGTGCCTCTAGGTGAATTTCAACAGCTTGTGTGAATTGCCCAACAGACTGAGATGCTATCAAAATATATAAGGTACTTGGGCTTTTCTTTGCCAGTATCTCGAGTTGATGAACCATCTCCTCAGATAAATGACGCCCGCCATCAATCACCCACAAGCAATCACCACAAGGTTGCTGCTTATACAGGTTATAAAAGTTTTCTGATAACGTTTGGGTATGATCGATAAGTGGGTTACTAAAGCTTTGTTCGAGTAGCTCTGTAAGCAGCTGTTGATCTGTCATTTTGCCAGACAATTGTACAAATGCTTTGTTAAACTCAGCGTACTTATCAGTGATGAATGTTTCTAGTAAGTAACTTTTACCTAGCCCTGAAGGGCCAAGTAAGCAAATTAAATTCTGCCCATATTCAAACTGCAGAGCGATTCGATCAACTAGCGCAGCACGGCTAGGCAATATTTGCGATTGCATTAGCGCGCTATTAAATCACAAACCTGCTGATCGGTAACATCGCTTACCAGCGCGCACTGACCAAATTGGGTAGGAAGAATAAACCGGATCGTGCCTTTCTTGTTTTTCTTATCTTTACGCATATGCGTTAAAAACTGCTCGCTAGTCATTTCAGCTGGAATATCAACAGGTAAATCGTAATGAGCAATCAATTGCACTATGCGCTCAACTTCAGCTGCAGTTAAATCACCGCGAGTTTGCGCTAAACGTGCTGCTAACACCATCCCAACAGCAACAGCTTCGCCGTGTAACCAATTACCATAGCCCATTTGCGCTTCAATAGCGTGACCAAAAGTATGACCCAGGTTTAATAACGCACGCAAACCTGCTTCTTTTTCATCTTGCGCAACAATCAAGGCTTTGATTTCACAGCAACGATAAATAACATGCTGTAATGTTTGCTCATCGAGTGATTTAAGATTAGCGATATTTTGCTCTAAATAAGCAAATAGTTCTGTGTCATAGATTAAACCGTACTTGATCACTTCAGCCATGCCTGCTGCGAACTCTCGCTCAGGTAAAGTATGTAGTGATTGGGTATCGATAAAAACGGCTTGCGGTTGGTAAAACGCACCAATCATGTTTTTGCCAAGCGGATGATTAACAGCAGTTTTACCACCAACTGATGAATCAACTTGTGATAGCAAGGTAGTAGGCACTTGAATAAAAGGCACACCGCGTTGATAACAGGCAGCAACAAAACCGGTTAAGTCGCCCACAACACCACCACCTAATGCAATAAGGCAGGTGTCACGACCACAGTTATGTTCGAGTAAGAATGCCGAAATTTTCTCAAACCACTCTAGTGACTTATATTGTTCACCATCAGGTATAGAAAAAGATAACGGGTTAAGATCAGCCAATGACGCCATTACATCATCAAGGTATAGAGGTGCAATGGTGTCGTTGGTGATAATGATAGGTCGACAATCGCCAATGTGTTCGCGTAATCGACCTGTGTCTTTAAGAGCAGATTGACCAATATAAATAGGATAACTTCGCTCGTCCAAATTAACAGTTAATTCAAGCATCGCTAGTTTCCTTTTTAATTATTGGTTTTAAAAATCTAATTTCTCAATGATTTGATTAGCAACAACTTTAGCGCTTTGCTCATCAGTGCGGACAACAAAATCAGCCACTTCTTTGTATAACGGTTCGCGTTCTTCAGCTAAGCGCTCTAATACATCACGCGGTGCTTCTTCTGTTTGCAATAATGGGCGACGCTTGTCGCGCTGCGTGCGTGCAACTTGCTTTTCGATAGGTGTCTCTAGGTATACAACAATACCGCGAGCAGAAAGCTTATTACGTACTTCTTTACTGATCACAGAGCCACCACCTGTTGCAAGTACAATACCTTGCATCTCAGTTAGGTCTGAAATAACAGTTTCTTCACGAAGTCGGAAGCCCTCTTCACCCTCAAGGTCGAACACCCAAGCAATATCTGCTCCTGTGCGTCGCTCGATCTCTTGATCTGAATCGAAAAATTCAAGGTGTAATTGGTCAGCAATGTGACGACCAATTGTGCTTTTGCCAGCCCCCATAGGGCCCACTAGAAATATATTACGTTTCTCAGCCATATCTTTTTAGTACAAACGAACTCTAAAATTTGAAATAAAACCCCGCCTAACGACCTGGCCCCAAAATTAAGGAGGGGATTATCTCAGTAATTGCTTGGGTATTTCAAGTCAATTAGCATAAAAAGCCATATAACGAGCAATTAAACATGCTAATTGCTCGTTGCTTAAGAAAAAATCACTTAATCCAATTGAATTTTTGGTGTTACAAAGATTAACAGCTCTTTCTTTTCATTAAACTCACTGGTGCTTTTGAATAAGGTTCCTAAATATGGAATGTCTCCAAGTACAGGAACTTTCTTCGTTGAGTTAACAATTTGCTGTTGGAAGATACCACCAAGAACAACTGTTTGGCCATTCTCTACTAACACTTGTGTTTGGATTTCTTGAGTATTAATCGCCACCGCGGAACCCGTTGGTGTTTGCACCGTATCACCGCGTGTATCTTGTGTGATAACTAGGTCTAAAATCACCTTATTGTCAGGCGTAATGTGTGGCGTTACTTCTAAACTTAATACCGCTTTTTTAAAGGTAACCGTTGTTGCACCACTTGATGCAGCTTCAACATAAGGAATTTCGGTACCTTGCTCAATACGTGCTTTTTGTTGGTTAGCCGTAGTGATGCGCGGACTTGCGATGATCTCACCTCGGTTTTCCTCTTCTAAAGCACTGAGCTCTAAATCTAAAATGGTGCCGTTAGCTAATTTGGCAACTTGTACACCAATACTTCCCGCAGGGCTTGAAATTGGTAAGTTTACATTTAATCGGTCAGCTAAACTTGGAATGTTATTGTAAGAGCCAGCACCAAACATGCCTCCAGCGCCTTCAAGAGTCCCAGAGATAGCACCGTCACTGCCTACATCGCTTATGCCCCAACGTACGCCTAAGTCTTCTTGCACGTTATCATTCACAGTAACCATACGTGATTCAATCACCACTTGCTTTACTGGAATATCAAGGGTTTCAACCATACGGCGAACACTATCAATACTTTTAGAAGTATCTTTAATTAATAATGTGTTAGTACGTTTATCAACCGAAACACTGCCTCGTGAAGAAATGATGCTGTTGGTATCGGTTTTTAATAAATCAGCAAACTCTTCAGCTTTAGCATAATTAAGGCGAATATATTCACTGTATAAAGGCTCTAAATCTTCGACTTGCTGTTTAGCCTTAAGCTCTTTGGCTTCACGCGCTGCCAGTTCTTCAGATGGTGCAACCATCAAAATAGAACCATCCATGCGTTTATCCAAACCTTTAATTTTAAGCACAACATCCAAAGCCTGATCCCAAGGAACACCTTCTAGACGAAGCGTAATATTGCCTGTTACAGAGTCGCTTGTTACTAAGTTAAAGTCGTTATAGCCCGCAATAATCTGTAGCACAGAGCGAATTGGAATATCTTGGAAGTTAAGGCTCATAGGACGACCTTGATATTCAATACCGCCGTCTAGGTATGCACGTTGAGTATCATCTTTTTCAACTGTTAACGTAAAGATGTTCTCTATTTGTTGGTGAGTAAATTTAAACGCAGCATTTGGCTCTACCACTATACGAGTCATTGTTCCTTCTTTGAAGGTCTCGATTTTGCTTACAACGGTACCAAAGTCAATAACGTCTAGTTCATACAGAAGCTCGTCTAAAATATCCGTATGATGGAATTCTGCAATAATTTTACCACCGCTTTCATGTACATCAATCGCAGCTTGAGTACCTTGCAAAAACACCAATAAGCGAGCTTCATCTTTTTCAGTACGACGAAAATCAATGGATTGTACAGTATTTATAAAGTTACTTGAGGCTGATAAGGGATCAGTCGATTCATCACTGGCAATTGGGTTATCTGAAACATGCAGCGTGTAAACATTGTCTTTAGCTGTTGTTTTATAAATTTTCAATTTATCCAACATAACAACAACTTTTAAACCGTCCGTTGTCATTGTGCTAGTGACTTGCTGAATACCTGCTTGGTTTATATTTACAGTCTGAACTTCTTTATCAACACCGACATCGTCAAATAACATTTCTATCCGAGCTGGTGCGTTATAAACCTGAACTTTAGGCTCAAATGTAAGGGCTTCATCAAAGACTAGCTGCAGCTGCGTTTCATCCTTCATGATTGGATTGTAACGCACATCATAAAGTACAGGTGCAGCGACTACCGACTGCGCTACCAGTAAGGTTAATGCAGCGAACATGTATTTTCGCATGTGCTTTAACCAAGCCATTCCTTTATGCATTTTATTTTTACCTTTTATATGATTAATCTGCACCATTTGTACCTGCCTCTAACATTTCTAGCTTGGTCAGGCGCTCTTTCCAGCAACCAGCCCCATCAGGGATTAATTCTAATAATTCAATGTAGTTGTCATGCACTTCTTTAATCTCACCATGATACAAACCAAGATAATTACCTACTGTGACACGATAAAGTGTATCGTCTGCCGCTTTAATCAATGCCCAGCTATTATCAGCTTGACCGATAGTCCCTTTCATTAATAAATTTTCAAGCGGGTACTTCTCTAGAGGCTGGCGAACTCGGCTAGGATCTGGATGTAAGCAGTTTTTAACTTGTACTAAGTTGTTTTGAATAATTTCAGGTCTTGGTGCAACAAATGGGCTACGCAACTTACTGGCACTGTATTCAAAATATTCAAACTTTGCGATCTGAGGAATAGGCTCTACTTTTGGTGTAGTGCTTGCCTTTACCTGATCGATAAATTCTTTTTGCTCTGATGTATCATCGTTACATGCACTCAGTGCAAAAGTCATAATAATAACTAACGGAAGCTTTCTCATCATTTCTGAGTGCCTCCCTCATAACGATAGGTTTTAGCAACAACACTAAAAGTAAGTTCACCATCATCAAGGGTTTGAATAGTAAAGTCATGCAAACTTACGATACGCGGTAATTGTGCAACTTTACCAACAAACTCACCAAACTCATGATATGAGCCCACAACTTCTATCTTAATTGGCAGCTCAGTGTAAAACTCTTTTTCTATTTCTGGTAACCAGCCAATTTTTAAAAACGTTAAACCACTTGTCGTGCCAACATAAGACAAATCGTCAAGTAAACCTGGTGTTTCATTAGAGGTGGGTAAGCGCTTTAATAGTTGCGAAAACTTATCTTCCATCTCAATCATTTGCTGGCGATATAAGTCTAGGTTACTCGCAACAGCATATTTAGCTTTGTAAGTATTTCTCAGCTCAGTCTCTTTGGCTACTGAACTGTGATAATTAGCTATTTCATCAGACACTAGCAAGCTATAACTAAAATAAAGCACGATTGCAGCAACAAAAGTACAACACATTACTTTTACAGCAATGGGCCAATCGCCCATATTTTCGAGCTCTATTTCGTTCCAATCTATTTCAGTTAACGATTTGATATCAAGGTTCATTGCGTACCTCACCTATTTTATCAAATGGTTTAACATAAAAATCCATATTAAAGTCACTTAGTAACCTCGACGTTTGCTCACCAGCCACAATACCTTGCATAACAGGTCGCTCTAGAAGATAAGAGCCCTGAACTTGGCGCAACATAGTCGATAGTCGATTATTAGATTCACTACGTCCCGATACATGTATGCGGTCATCACGACGTTCTAGCTTAGTTAAATAAACACCTGAAGGCACAATCTTCGCAACCTCATCCATAATTTGTGTACCAAGATTTCGATTGCTTTGTAACTCCTCAATTAAGCGCATTCGCTGCTGTAGGTTTTCTTTCTTTTTATCCAATTCGTTGATTTCACGAATGCGTTGATCAAGTAGTGCAATTTCGTTGCTTAAAAAGTTATTTTTTACATTTTGTCCTTCACGCAATCCTGAATAGAAAGAACTCAACATATACATACTTAAAAAACTCACTACAACAACAGCGAACAGCAAAGTAACAAATTTATTTTGCGATTCTTTTCGTTTTTGTTCGCGCCAAGGCAGTAGATTTATATGTGGCATGATGAAAAGCTCCTCAACGCCAATCCTGTGGCTATCGCGAACTGTGTTCTATGACGCTGTAAAATATTACGGTCTACCTTTGGAGCAATTTCTATATTTGCAAAGGGTTCAGCAACCACTGTATGTATCCCTAACTCTTCAATTAACAATCGGTCTAAGCCTTCAATCATGGCTGTGCCACCGGTTAAAACAATATAATCGACTTGATCTTTACCGCTCGTCGTTAAGAACATTTGTACGGCACGTCTTACTTGTTGTAGCAGCGAAGTCTGAAAAGGTGCAAGTACTTCAAACGTATAATTAGGAGGTAAGTCGCCTGTGGTTTTACCTATTTCTGCTTCATCGAAGCTTTTGTTGTAATAAGCGACAATACTGTTTGTGTATTGGTCGCCACCAAAAACCTGATCCCGAGTGTAAATAGTCTCACCGGCTTGAACCACACTCACAAGCATTAGCACTGCACCAATATCTACAATTGCCACACACTTATCATAGGCATCGCTAGGCAATTGTTGGTAGTACACATCTAACGAACGGCTCAACGCGTAGCTTTCAACATCAACTACTTTAGCAGTTAGATTTGCAGCTTCTAATACACCAATGCGAGCCTCAACACTTTCTGTGCGTGCTGCAGATAAAAGTACATTAACTTTACTCGGATCGGCTTCATTAATGGCGAGCTTTTCAAAGTCTATGTTCACTTCGTCGAGTGGGTATGGAATTAAGCTGTCTGCTTCAATGGCTATTTGCGATTCTAATTCAGCATCAGTTAATGATACATCCATGAAAATAACCTTTGTGATCACAGTTTGCCCAGACACTGCAACGGCGGCACTTTGGACTGTTTTAGGCAATTTTCGTTTTAATTTAGCAACAACGTTGCCGATAGCTTCAATGTCTTGAATTGAGCGTTCAGACATAGCCCCTTTTGGCATAGGTTCAATAGCTAATGCCTCAAGCCGCAAACCTGCGTCTGTCTCTTGCAACAACACTGCTTTAATGCAGTGAGATCCGATGTCGATCCCTACCATCATAGATGAAGGCTTTTTTAATAGCTGACTTAGCATGATTGCAACTTTGCCTTTGTTTTAATAATAAACAAGTTATAATTTTTATCTGAAAAAATATTATTCATTTTTTAATCAATATATACTAGCAGTCTCCGATTCTAATTGGGAGTCCATTTAGGGAAAATATAAGTGATTTTATTAAAACGAACTTTACAATTTTTTATCATTTGCTCATTCTTAGGGCTAATCACTTTAGTTGGTCTATACTATTACGTTAAACCTGACATTCCTAGCGTACAGGTTTTAAAAGACGTTCAATTACAGACACCTATGCAAGTTTTTTCACGCGATGGTTTATTGATTAATCAATTTGGTGAAAAACGCCGCATTCCCGTCACAATAGATCAAATCCCCCAACCGTTAATCGATGCGATTTTAGCGACCGAAGACAATCGTTTTTACGAACACATTGGTATAGACCCAATTGGTATCGTTCGGTCAGCCATTGTACTCATATCTACAGGTGAAAAGAAACAAGGCGCAAGTACCATAACTATGCAGCTTGCCCGTAACTTTTTCTTAACCCGAGAAAAGGCTTATATCCGTAAAGTCAAAGAGATATTCATCGCATTGCATATTGAAAGTATATTAACTAAAGATGAAATACTCGAATTATATTTAAATAAAATTGAATTGGGGAATCGTGCTTTTGGTATTGGTGCAGCAGCCCAAGTTTATTATGGCAAAGAATTAAATGAACTTACGTTAGCCCAAATGGCAATGATTGCTGGTTTACCTAAAGCTCCTTCTGCACTAAACCCAATTCGTAACCCTGTGAGAGCCAAGGCACGTCGTAATGTTGTACTTGGTCGTATGCTAACTGAAAAATATATTAGTCAGTCAGAGTATCAAGACGCCGTTAACGCGCCTATTACGGCAAAATTCCACGGTGCTGAAATTGAAGTATATGCGCCTTATATTTCTGAGATGGTTCGCGCCGAAATGGTTGAGCGTTATGGCCATGAACGAGCTTATAATACAGGCTTCAAGGTTTACACCAGTGTAGATTCAAATATCCAACAGGCGGCACAAGATGCGCTTGTAAACAACTTACATGCCTACGATATGCGCCATGGCTATAGAGGAGCAACCGCTCATTTATGGGATAGTGAAACCGACACGCCATTAACTCGAGACGCGATTTTAAACAAACTTAAAGATGTAAAAGAGTTTGGCCCTTTATTAGCTGGTGTTGTCACTCAAGTAGCTGAGCAATCAATCTCTGTTTTATTAAAAAGTGGCGAACAAGTTAATGTTGAATGGGATGGTTTAAAGTGGGCTCGTAAATATATTACGCGCTACCGCCAAAGTTTTGCACCAGAAACAGCTGGCGACATTCTCACAGCAGGCGCTCAAATTTGGTTACGTAAAAATCCAGACAATAGCTATATATTAAGCCAAATACCTGAAGCATCGAGTGCATTAGTTTCGCTTGATCCGCAAGATGGTCGAATTAAAGCCATTGTAGGTGGTTACAGCTTTGAACAAAGCCAATACAACCGTGCAGTGCAAGCAAAACGCCAAGTGGGTTCAAACATTAAACCATTCATTTATTCAGCAGCTCTTGAGAATGGTTATACACTCGCTTCTATTTTGAATGATGCACCTATTAATCAGTGGGATAAAAGCCAAGGCGTTGCATGGCGACCTAAAAACAGCCCAGCTGTTTATAATGGCCCAATTCGTATTCGCAGAGCACTGGCACAATCAAAAAACGTAATTTCTGTTCGTTTACTGCGTGGTGTTGGCCTAGAGCGCACTGCAGATCACTTGCTTAAGTTTGGGTTTTTAAATAGTGATATTAATCGCAGTGAGTCGTTAGCCCTTGGTAGTGCCTCGATTACCCCGCTTGAACTTGCACGCGGTATGAGCGCTTTTGCAAACGGTGGCCACCTAATTAAGCCTTATTTTATTACTGAAATCCAAGATTCAGCAGGCAATACATTATTTAAGGCTAATCCTCAATTGGCTTGTGATAGCCCAAAACCGGCTGCCACTGTTGAGCTTGCAGCGCGCGATTCGAGCCAACTTAGCATCACTGAAACAGAGCAAACACCAGTCCAGCGTTGTGCCCCGCGTATTATTTCAAAGCAAAATGCATTCTTAATCTCGCAAGCTATGCACAGTGCCATTTGGGGCGGCGGTAGTTGGAGTCATAAAACAGGTTGGAGTGGAACCGGTTGGCGTGCTCAAGCTTTAGACCGACGCGACCTAGCTGGTAAAACAGGTACCACTAATGATTCTGTTGATACTTGGTTCAGTGGTTTTAATCGCAATGTACTAACCTCCGTATGGGTAGGTTTTGACAATCCTGGCATTACACTTGGCCGTAGTGCTAGAAATAAAAACTTAGATAATTCACAAATTTCTGGGGCTGAGTCAGGTGCAAAAACCGCACAACCAGCGTGGGTCGACTTTATGCGCGCAGCGCTTGACGGTATGCCAGAAGCTCCTATCGAACTTCCTGAAGGCTTAGTCTCGGTTCGTATTGATTTAGCAACGGGCTTATTGAGCCACAAAAATGACTATACCAGCCGCTTCGAATACTTTATTAAAGGCACTGCACCTACAAAGTATGTTACAGAAGAGCCAACAGATGTATTTGAAGAAAAACTGAGTACAGAAGAAGAACTGTTCTAATTACTATATTAATTTTAGACAATAAAAAAGCGCCCATGGGGCGCTTTTTGCTTAGCCATAAAAACTAAGATCAGCAAAATTATTTTAAGTTATTCACCAGCCAATACAGATCTGAATGAACTCCTGCCGCGGTAACTTCTTTACCCGCTCCTGGCCCTTGGATCACTAATGCATTGTCTGTATACCACTGTGAATTAATCACAAAGATGTTATCGCCCGGTTTAAGACTTGCTAGCACATCATCTTTGCTAACATAGACTAAACCTACCTGTGCCTGAACCTTGCCATCAACAAGTGTGATAGCACCTGTGTAGCGCACTACTTTATCTTCTGCCGCAGCTTTGGCTGCTTTTTCTGTCATGAATTCATCGAGCAGCTGTTTGTTTGCAAGAAAATCTTGCCAGCTACCTGCAGCAAGCTGTTCAGGCATAAGTGGTGTCAAAGCAATATCATCTAGCTCTAAATCAAGGCCTAGATCACGCGCTAAAATCAGTAGTTTACGCTGCATATCGCGGCCAGATAAATCTTCACGAGGATCAGGCTCTGTGTAACCCATTTGCTGTGCTTGTAGCACTAAATCAGAAAACGGCACCTTGCCATCATAACTGCTACATAACCACGATAAAGTACCCGAGAATACCCCTTCAATACGGTTAATGCTGTCACCACTATTTTGTAAATCAGCCAAAGCAAAGTTAATCGGTAAACCTGCGCCAACACTGGTGTTATAACGCCATAACAGATTTCGCTCAGCTAATTGACTACGCAGTGCTTGATACCAATCGTTTGCAGCGGTACCCGCATATTTATTTGCACTGATCAGATGACAGTTAAGCTCTACAAAATCAGGATACAACTGACTAAAAGCCTCACTCGCAGTGATATCAATTATCACTTTATGCTCATAATCAAGCTCATTGATACGCGCTAATAATTCAGCTTTGTCGTAGCTTTGCGCTTCATTGTGCCACTGCTCCTGCCATGTTTCAGTATTTAAACCACTGGCACTAAATAGCATTTGCTTAGAGCGAAGAAGAGCAACCACCTTTACTTTATAATGGGCAGATAAACGAGCAAACTGAGCTTGAAGTTGCGATAAGAACACTTCACCCACATTACCAAGGCCAGCAACTATAATGGCCAGCTCTTGGCCTTTGTTTACCAACTTGTCATGTAGAAGAGTTAAAACATCACTATCAATTGCTTGATCATTTAAGATCAACACATAGTTATCGTCTTGCTGTACAAAACGAGGATGAATGCTTTGCTCTTTTAAAAGCGCTGTTGCTTGCTCTGCAAGAGCGCCGATATCAGCAGTCGGTGCAACTACCGCACAACCGCTTAAATTAGACTCTACAATATTGGCGCGACCCGCTAAATGGCTGACAATCTGATGAGTACTTTGACCAGGCACTAACAAGTAAGTATCACCTTCTTTAACAAAGTGATGCAAGCTGTGTTGAATTAACTGGCTTAGCTCACCTACTTCACCACTACTTAGTTTATCAACGCGTAATAAATCGATGTTATCTAAGGTAGTAATAAAACGTTTTGCTTTGCTATAGCCTTCTTTTACCACTTCGGTTGGCGTGGCATCGCAATCAAAACTACTTCTAACTACGAGTTTGATTTCTGAGTCTTTTAACGGCGATAACGTCTTTGCATGCAGTACTGGGTTGCCTAAGCGCGCTAATAAGTTTGCTTGCTCACGACATACCTTGGCGTATTTAACCGCATTTTTAACCTTACGAGGGTCAGTGCTAAATACCCCTTGTGTGTCTGTCCAAATAGACACTTGTTTAGCAAAAGTATAACTGGCCAGTAATGTGGCGCTGTAATCACTGCCATTACGGCCTAAAGTAACCGTATTACCTTGGCAATCTGCGGCAATGAAGCCCGTTACTACGTTGATATGTGATTTGCTAATCGTATCACTGCATTGCTGCTGGTTTTTTTGATGTAAAAGCTGGCCATCATTTAAAGTAAATAGCTGCCTTGCATCAACATCTTGTGCAGCAATACCCAACTGATTTAAGTAAGCCGCCAACAAGCGCGCCGACCACACTTCACCATGTGCAAGTAAAGGTGCTTCAAGTAACTGTTGCTGACTAATTAATTCGTTTAATACAGCAAGTTCATCTTTTAACTGTGCCAACGCCTGTTGTTTATTTTGGCCTGTAAGTAACTGCTCAATAAGCGCACGTTGATTATTATCAATAAGCAGTAGAATATCACTAACAGCTTGACTATCTTGCTGATGGTAACTTTGCCAAAGCTTTACTAAAGTATCGGTTGTTTTACCCGATGCCGACACAACAACGCAATCGCCCTGCTCCGTATTCGCTAAAACAATGTTAGCCACCGCATGATAGCGTTCTGCCGAGCTTAAGCTTGAGCCACCAAATTTATGAACAATATTTACCATTTTTCTACCACAATGCCGTATGTGCTGGCGTTAACTTAAATGACGCGTTTTGTTGTGTATTTTGCTGTGTTTGCTTAACTTCAGCTTTTGTAACTTGCTGGCCTTGACCTGGTTTTACTAAATTAAAAACACGGTCTAAATCGGCAATAAGGTCTTTTACGTCTTCAATGCCTACAGAAATACGAATAAGGGTATCACCGACACCAGCTTCAAGACGGGCTTTAGGCTCCATACCTGCGTGTGTCATCGTTGCAGGGTGACAAATCAAGCTTTCTACCCCACCTAGTGACTCAGCAAGGCTAAAATCTTTAAGGCTGGTTAAAAACGCTGCTGCATCGTTAATGTCGCCTTTAATATCAAAGCTCACCATACCACCAAAACCGCGTTGCTGTGCTTTAGCAAGCTCATGCTGTGGGTGTGATGCAAGGCCTGGGTAATAAACTTGGCTTACATAAGGTGAGTTTTCTAAATACTCAGCAATTGCAAAGGCATTTTCTTGGTGCTGCTTCAAACGTACATTTAAAGTACGTAAACCACGAAGTGTTAAGTAGCTATCAAATGGTGCACCAGTAATACCAATGTTATTCGCCCACCAAGCAAGCTTATCGCCTAGCTCTTGCGTTGCAGCAATCACTGCACCGCCCACTACATCAGAGTGACCATTAATATATTTAGTGGTTGAGTGCACAACAATATCAACACCAAACTCAATGGGGTTTTGTAATGCAGGTGATAAGAAGGTGTTATCAGCCGCAACCAAAGCACCACACTGCTTAGCAATACTAGTAATTGCTTTAATATCTGTTAAACGCAAGATTGGGTTACTTGGCGTTTCAATCCAAATCAACTTAGGTTTAATCGCTAAAATTTCTTGGAGATTTTCAGTTTTAGTTAAATCCAAAACTTTTAGTTTTAACAGGCCACGTTTTTCAAGCGAGGTGAATAAACGGTAACTACCGCCATAACAGTCATGTGGGATCACTAACGTATCGTCACTGTTTAACAGCTGAGTTGCTAAATGCACTGCAGACATACCTGTTGCAGTAATAATGCCTCTTGCACCCCCTTCAAGCTCAGCTAAAGTTTCAGCTAAGATATCGCGATTCGGATTACCACTGCGGCCATAGTCATACTGGCGTTTAGTATCAAAGTCAGCAAATGAATAGGTGGTTGATAAGTATAGAGGTGGCACAACCGCACCATGATGCTTATCGGCTTCGATGCCGTGACGAACCGCTATCGTCGCTTTATTTTTTTCACTCATTTCATCACCTATTCATAAATTGGATGTTTAGACGTCTAAAAGGTTAGATGATCGACTATGAGAAGTCAAAGTATTTATAGCTCACAATAGAAGTTTATACATTTACACTACTAGATGGCTAAATAACTAGTATTTGACTATCTTTTTTAAAGAGATAGAATTTCCGCATCTTGCGCGATGAGAAATACTAATTACCTTTACGAAGTGTTCTATTTTGAATTGGTATCTCGCGTAAATAACTGACAACCGAGGCAACGAAATAACTTATGGCTAAATGGAACGGTGAATACATTCACCCATATGCAGAACACGGTAAAAAATCAGAACAAGTAAAAAAGATTACCGTATCGATCCCACTTAATGTATTAAAAGTATTAACTGATGAGCGTACACGTCGTCAGATCAATAACTTACGTCATGCGACGAATAGTGAGTTATTGTGTGAAGCTTTCCTACATGCTTTTACAGGCCAACCATTACCAAATGACGATGACCTTCGTAAAGACAACCCTGAAAAGGTGCCAGAAGAAGTTAAAAAGATTATGCAAGAAATGGGGTTAGATATCCCTGTTCTTGATTCAGAGTAAGTATTTCGGCCATCGGATCACCGCCGATAGCCACAGGCATAAAAAAACTCAGCTTAGGCTGAGTTTTTTTATTAGCGTTAATTAAGTTTAACGCATGTAATCTTCTGGCATCTCAATTTGCGCAACCCCTGACTCTACTGCCGCCTCAGCAACAGCACGAGCAATACGTGGTAATAAACGCGGGTCCATTGGCTTAGGAATGATGTACTCGGCACCAAACTCTAGTGACTCAACGCCAGCCGCTTTTAATACTTCGCTTGGTACAGGCTCTTTTGCAATGCTTCGAATAGCATGCACAGCTGCAATTTTCATTTCATCATTAATAGCCGTTGCTCGCACATCTAGCGCACCACGGAAAATAAACGGGAAACAAAGCACGTTATTCACTTGGTTAGGGAAGTCTGAACGACCCGTTGCCATAATTAAATCGTTACGTGCACTGTGTGCAACTTCCGGAGCAATCTCAGGATCTGGGTTTGAACACGCAAACACCACTGGCTTATCTGCCATCAGTTTAAGATCATCGGCAGTTAATAGATTAGGACCAGATACACCTACAAACACATCAGCATCAGCAATAACGTCTTGTAATGTACGCTTATCAGTATTGTTAGCAAATAATTGCTTATACTCATTTAAGTCATCACGACGAGTGTGGATCACACCTTTACGGTCAAGCATATAGATGTGCTCACGCAGTGCGCCACATTTTATTAATAGCTCCATACAAGCAACTGCAGCTGCACCGGCACCTAAACATACGATAATTGCATCTTCGATGTCTTTACCTTGTACTTCAAGGGCATTAAGCATACCAGCAGCGGTAACAATAGCAGTGCCATGTTGGTCATCGTGGAAAACTGGAATATCGCAACGCTCGATAAGCGCTTTTTCGATTTCAAAACACTCTGGCGCTTTAATATCTTCTAGATTGATACCACCAAACGTATCAGCGATGTTAGCAACCGTATTAATGAAGTCTTCTGTTGTGCGATGTTTTACTTCAATATCAATTGAATCAAGGCCAGCAAAACGTTTGAATAGTAACGCTTTACCTTCCATTACAGGTTTTGATGCAAGCGGGCCCAAGTTACCTAATCCTAGAATTGCGGTACCGTTTGAAATAACCGCAACCATGTTACCTTTACCTGTGTACTTATAGGCATTTGCTGGATCAGCAGCAATTTCGCGGACCGGTTCAGCCACACCTGGGCTATAAGCTAAAGCGAGATCGTTAACCGTTTCGGCTGGCTTAGTTAGTTCAACACTAATTTTACCTGGAACGGGGTGAGCGTGGTAATGTAATGCTTTTTCACGAAAATCTGACATAACGCGATAGTATCCTGCAAAAAGTTAAAAAGTGAGAGAGCTTGCATCTGTACGATACCTGTAATGTATAAAAATTCCAAGTATTATCAGGTCTATCCTGTTATAAGCTATATCGCTTAATTTTAAAGGATTTCCCAACAATTTCTGTGCATAGTTGCGATTAATCAAACATAAAAATCAACCTATTTATGGCCTTTTAAGCGCGTGATTTTGTATTTTATATGCACGAACACTGCAAATAGCCGAAATTAGCCTAAAACAGCCATTTCAACGAAGTTCACAGCATTTACTCACGAAATTATTTAAATTTATTATTTTTAATAACTTTTAGATACCAATACGCTTAATTAAGTAGTCTATTTTGAGGCAATGAAACCTTGTTGATAGCAAGGCAAAAATTTCGTTATTTAGTTGTGTTCTAAATCAGAAATTTTTAACGCAGGTAGCGACAGGTTTAATCCCTCAAAATGATTAAGTATTATTGCGGATTGGTATACTCATTTATACAAAAAAGAATATAGCCAAGGGGTGGCACTTTGTCTCTACAATTAACGACATAATGGGCATAACAGCCAGAAATAGTTATGCAAAGGAAATGAGTGAAGATGATAAGTAAGTGTCAGCGTTAATAACGAATTTTGTGAATTTTAGCCATAAAAAAAGCACCCTAAGGTGCTTCTTTTAACTAAACAGCAGAAATTACTTCTTGCTGCTAAGTGCACCGAAGCGCTTGTTGAAACGATCAACACGGCCGCCAGTGTCTAAAATCTTTTGCTTACCAGTGTAAAACGGGTGACACTCAGAACATACGTCTAAGTGGATGTCTTTACAAAGAGTTGAGCTAGTTTCGAATTTGTTACCACATGAACAAGTTGCAGTGATAGCTTCGTACTTAGGGTGAATACCTTCTTTCATAGGGAACCTCTAGTTAAGGCCGTATCGCTCTCCAAACCCGAAGTCTGGCACCATACGCAGTTAATACAATTAATAGGCCGCGTATTTTATAGCTCAAGTGACCTTGCGACAAGCTTTAAATACATATTTCGCTAAAAAAATAATCAAGTGGCTTGTTGTTCAGTATTTGTTGGTAGGTTTTTAACCGTAATTTTAGTACATTATCTTTCCGTCTTTGTTTCAGTAGAGTTGTTATGCACTTTGTAGAAGTTGCCATAAAAGTCCCTTTACAGCGTACCTTCGATTATAAAGTTGAACAGCTGCTGCACAGCCCTGAGTTAAAGCCAGGCATGCGCGTTCGCGTGCCATTTGGTAGTCAAAAAAAGGTTGCAGTGGTGTTGGCTCTAAAAACATCAACCGATGTTCCCGCTGACAAAATAAAGCCGATTATAGACGTAATAGACGACACGCCAGTTTTATCTGAGCAACATTTAGCGCTTCTGAAATTCACTGCACGCTACTACTGTTATCCATTGGGTGAAACCATTCATACGGCACTTCCGGCTGCATTAAGACAAGGCGAATGCCCTGATAAAACCAGCATTAACATGGTTGAGCTGACCGAAAAAGGTGCAAAGCTGCCGTCGCTAAAAGCAAAAACCCAGTTAAGTTTATTAAAGCAGCTAGCCGAATCGGGCAAATCATCGGTTACAGAATTAAAAGCACTCGGATTTACAAAAAAAACCATCGATAGCCTGCTCGACAAACAACTGATCACTCAGTTTATCGAACATGATAACCAGTGGCAGCAACGCCCGCCGACGGTAGGTAGCAAACCTGTACTTAATAAAGAACAAGCTGTGGCGTGTACCAGCATTAATCAAGCTAACGGCTTTACCAGCTTTTTACTTGAAGGGGTTACCGGAAGTGGTAAAACCGAAGTGTATTTGCAATGCCTAGAAGAAGTACTTAAAAAGGGCCAACAAGCCCTAGTATTAGTGCCTGAAATTGGCTTAACACCACAAACGGTTAATCGTTTTCGTCGCCGCTTTCCTGATACACCGATTATGCTCTGGCACTCCGCACTGACAGATAACGAACGCTTACAGACCTGGCGTTTCTGTGAAAAAGGCAGCTGCGCCATAGTGATCGGCACACGTTCGAGTATTTTCTTACCTTTTTTATCACTTGGCATGATCATCGTTGATGAAGAGCACGACAGCTCGTTTAAGCAACAAGATACATTGCGCTATCATGCTAGAGACCTAGCCGCTTATAGAGCATACCAGCATAATATTGTGCTCGTTCTAGGTAGTGCCACGCCGGCACTTGAGACCTTACATAAAGCAATTAATAACAAATATCAGCTGTTGAGCCTCACTGAGCGCGCCCAAACCAGCACCGATAACCAGTTTCAACTAATTGACATGAAAGGTCAGCCTGAGCAAGCCGGAATTGCCCATGCTAGCCTTGCCTATATGCGCCAACATTTAGAGCATGGCAAACAAGTAATGGTGTTTTTAAACCGTCGCGGTTTTTCACCTACCCTTATATGCCATGAGTGTGGCTGGCTAAGTGAGTGCTCACGTTGTAGCACCAGTGCAACCTTTCATAAAGCCATTGGCCAGATGATTTGTCACCACTGTGGTGAGCAACATCAGGTGCCTCATCAATGCCCCGATTGCGGCAGCACGCAGATTTTTCCAAATGGTAAAGGTACTGAACAAATCGAAGAGTTTTTAACACAAACCTTTCCTGATATTCCGATTAGTCGTATCGACCGAGATTCAACTCGTCGTAAAGGCAGCTTAGAAAAAGCCCTTGATGATATTAACCAAGGCGGTGCGCGTATCCTCGTTGGTACGCAAATGTTAGCAAAAGGCCACCACTTTGCTGATGTTAGCCTGGTTTTAATCTTAGACGTCGACAGCGGTTTATATTCGTGCGACTTTCGCGCTACCGAGCATTTAGCGCAACTTGTCACGCAAGTGGCAGGCCGTGCTGGTCGAAGTGGTGAACCTGGGCAAGTATTATTGCAAACCCATTTTCCTGAGCATCCATTACTACAAGATTTAGTCAACAATGGCTATCAGGATTTTGCCCGCTATGCCCTGACAGAACGCGAAGAGGCTCAGCTTCCACCCATTACCAATATGGCTATGGTGCGCGCCGAAGGACATAACATTAATCAAGTGGTCGATTTTTTAACTGATTTGGTTCCTGTCCAGAACGTATCTGGTATACAATTGCTCGGTCCGATACCTGCGCCACTGGAACGTGTGGCTGGTAAGTATCGCTTTCAATTACATATTCAGGCGCAGGAACGCTCCCACTTGCACCAATATTTAGCGCAAATGGTCGACTACATAAGCACCAGCAAATTAGCGCAAAAAGTGCGTTGGAGCCTAGACGTTGATCCGATAGATATGATTTAAAGGCCAATAAAAGAGTCATGGCACAACACGATTACATTAATAAAAAACCAGCAAATAGAAATAAAAAGCAGGCTCCGGCGAAAAAGCCATTTCCTATTATTCTAATTTTAATCGCGCTTATTTTAGTAGGCGGGTTTAGCTATGGCTTATGGTATATCAAACATAATGCTGACCCTGAACTTGTGGAACAACAAGCCAATCCTACTAAACAAGAAGAAACAGTTATTCCGCCACCTAAAACACCTGAATTTATCAAAGAGATTAAAGAGCACGAAGTTCAGGTTGAAGTAAAAGAGATTGAACAAAAGGGCCCGTATGTAATGCAATGCGGTTCTTTTAGAACCTTAGAGCAAGCACAAACATTAAAAGCTAAAATCGCTTTTGCCGGCTTGGTTGCCGAGGTAAAGAAAACCCAAGGCAGCAATGGTGTTTGGTATAAAGTGCGTTTAGGCCCTTACGAAACCAAACGTTTGGCCGAAAGTGATAAAAATAAACTTAAACGTATCAAAATAATGGGCTGCGGAATTTGGCTTTGGACTTGATTTTAGTTCATTCACCCATATAAACACCTCATCAATCGCTTTTTACGAGCGGCTTTGCCGCTCGATGATGAGGAATAATCATGACCACTATTGTAAGTGTACGCCGCGACGACAAGGTCGTAATTGGTGGCGACGGCCAAGTTTCACTTGGTAATACCGTAATGAAGGGCAACGCCCGCAAAGTTCGACGTCTTTATAATGGCAAAGTAATCGCTGGTTTCGCTGGCGGTACTGCTGATGCCTTCACCCTTTTCGAACGATTTGAAAGTAAACTAGAAATGCACCAAGGTAACCTGACTAAAGCAGCCGTTGAAATGGCCAAAGATTGGCGTAGTGACCGTGCACTTCGAAAACTCGAAGCACTCTTAGCAGTTGCAGACGAAACTGCGTCATTGATCATCACAGGTAACGGTGATGTTGTGCAGCCAGAAAATGACCTAATTGCGATTGGCAGTGGTGGTAACTTCGCACAATCAGCAGCCACAGCGCTTCTTGAAAACACCGACCTAAGTGCACGTGAAATTGTAGAGAAAAGCCTAACTATTGCCGGCAACATCTGCGTATTCACGAATAATTTCCAAACTATTGAAGAATTGTAATAGGAACTGCCATGTCTGAGATGACGCCAAGAGAAATCGTTCACGAGCTAGATCAACACATTATCGGCCAAGCTAAAGCTAAAAAAGCAGTTTCAATCGCGCTTCGTAATCGCTGGCGCCGTATGCAACTAAGCGACGAGCTACGCGCCGAAG
The DNA here is from genome assembly GCF_021532595.1 of Pseudoalteromonas sp. OFAV1. Classification (NCBI taxonomy): domain Bacteria; kingdom Pseudomonadati; phylum Pseudomonadota; class Gammaproteobacteria; order Alteromonadales; family Pseudoalteromonadaceae; genus Pseudoalteromonas; species Pseudoalteromonas sp. OFAV1. The sequence continues at coordinate 17,088 of NZ_JAKGBG010000005.1, read as the reverse complement.
TAACACCAAAAAACATTTTAATGATTGGTCCTACTGGTGTGGGTAAAACTGAAATTGCTCGCCGCCTTGCAAAACTTGCTAATGCGCCTTTCATTAAAGTTGAAGCAACCAAATTCACCGAAGTGGGCTATGTTGGTAAAGAAGTTGAAACTATCATCCGTGATTTAGTTGATATTTCAATTAAAATGACCCGCGAACAGCAAACTAAGAAGTTTAAGCACCGTGCTGAAGAAGCGGCAGAAGAGCGCATTTTAGATGCCCTACTACCACCAGCGCGCGACACCTTTGGTGAATCAAAAACTGAAGAAAACTCTTCGACTCGTCAATCTTTCCGTAAGAAATTACGTGAAGGCCAATTAGACGATAAAGAAATCGATATCGATGTTGCACAAGCTCAGCCTAATGTTGAGATCATGGCACCTCCTGGTATGGAAGAAATGACCAACCAGCTACAAAGCATGTTCCAAAACATGGGTGGCGACAAGCGCAGTAAGCGTAAGTTAAAAATTAAAGAAGCCTTCAAACTATTAGTTGAAGAAGAAGCTGCAAAACTTGTTAACCCTGAAGAGTTAAAAGAGCAAGCTATCTTCGCGGTAGAGCAAAACGGTATCGTGTTTATCGATGAGATCGATAAAATCTGTAAACGTGGTGAAGCGTCTGGCCCTGATGTTAGCCGCGAAGGTGTACAGCGCGACTTACTACCATTAATCGAAGGCTCAACAGTAAGCACTAAACACGGCATGGTTAAAACTGACCACATGTTGTTTATTGCATCTGGCGCATTCCAAATGGCTAAACCGTCAGACATGATCCCAGAGCTACAAGGTCGTTTACCAATCCGCGTTGAGCTTGAAGCACTAAGTGCTGATGACTTTAAACGTATCTTAACTGAGCCTCATGCTTCATTAACTGAGCAACAACGTGAGCTGTTAAAAACTGAGCAAGTTGAGGTTGAGTTTACCGATGATGCAATTGAGCGTATCGCGAAAGCGGCTTGGCAGGTAAATGAAAAAACCGAAAACATCGGTGCACGTCGCTTACACACAGTGATGGAAAAACTAATGGAAGAAATTTCATTTGATGCCTCAGAAAAAGCGGGTTCAACACTAACAATTGATGCCAATTACGTTGAACAGCATTTAGGTGCACTTGTTGAAGATGAAGACTTAAGCCGTTTCATTCTTTAATCAACAAATTAGCGTTATACTAAAAAGCCTCCAGTTGGAGGCTTTTTAGTATATAAATCGTAGATTCGAGGCTCACATGAAAGAAGTCACTAAAGTGCATTATCACAGCGTTAGTAAAGTATTAGATGTTCATTTTGATGATCAGACTATTGCCCAATTTAGTGCTGAATTTCTGCGTGTTCACTCACCATCTGCTGAAGTACAAGGCCACGGTAATGAGCAGATGAAACTGGTGCTTGGCAAACAGCAAGTAGGAATTAGTAAAATTGAGCCGGTTGGCCATTATGCAATTCGACTGGTATTTAGCGATAATCATAATAGTGGCTTGTTTAGCTGGCATTACTTAGCTGATTTACAAGCAAATCATGATGCGCTTTGGCAACAATATCAAGCCAGAGTCACAGAGCACGAAGCCAACAAAGACAGCGTGCCTATTAAGTTTGTGCCTTAATACCTTGTCGCGGTATACACACCCAAGCAACAAAAAAGCGCGATGACGAAACCATCACCGCGCTTTTTTATGTAAAGTATAAAGTATCAAGTAATTATTAAACTTTAAACTTATCGATTGCCTGATAAAGCACACGTGCTTGCTCAGACACCTCTTCGCTGGTTTGTGCATTAGTTGCCGCGTGACCCGATGCCTCTTGAGCGATATCACGAATGCGTACCACGTTTTTATTGACCTCAGAAGCCACTTGGCTTTGTTCATCAATTGCTGTGGCTATGTGAGTACTCATATCCATAATGGTTTGTACATCTTCGGTAATTGAACGCAGTAACTCACCGGCTTTGCTTGCCTGCGCCGCGCTTTCGCCACCTTGTGTACGACATTGCTGCATAATACTCACCACTTCTCGTGTGCGACCTTGTAGGGTAGAAATAATGCTCTCAATCTCTTGTGTTGAGTCTTGGGTACGCTGGGCAAGTGAACGTACTTCATCAGCAACGACCGCAAAGCCACGACCTTGCTCACCAGCACGCGCAGCTTCAATGGCCGCATTGAGTGCCAGTAAGTTAGTTTGCTCAGCGATACCACGAATAACATCCAACACAGAGCCAATCGTTTCAGCGTCTTTTTCTAACTGCGACACCACACTTGAAGCATTCCCGAGTGAATCTGATAGGTGATTAATTTGCACCACCGTCGATTCAACCTCTGAACGACCTTGCTGCGCACTTAAGTTAGTTGACTCAGCTTTTTTCGCAGCCGCTTCTGTGTTGTGAGAAATATCTTGAATCGTCGCCTGCATTTCAGTGGCAGCTGTAGCAACCATATCTGCTTCATGAAGCTGCTCTTGCATACCTGAGCTTGTTGCTGCTGTCGTTTCTGATAAATGCTCAGTTGCCACGTTAAGGGTACTTAGCGCGGTATTAACTTCATAAATCAGCTTTTTGAAATCACTGATCAAGCTATTAAAGTCGATCGTCATGGTGGTAATTTCATCTTTACCTGATTGAGAAATCGACATGCTTAAATCGTTATTGCGACGAATTTCGTTAATTGTGTGATAAACACGCTCGATAGGTTTTATGATAGAGCGACTGGTTAAGTACACGAGTATCATCACAATAATACTAGCGAGAATAAATACAACGAAGGCAATTAATTGAGCTTGTGAAGCACTCGATTCAACGAACTGTTTAGTTTGTTCAGTAAATTGATTAACAATCGCATCACTCATCTCAACACTGCGCTTCATTTCACCTAATGCACCTGACTCTAAATCTAGCCCGAGCGCAACCTGAGCATCAACTAAGGCTTTAAACTTAGCTTGATATGTCGAAAGCAAACTGATGAGCTTATTTTCATAGTTTGCATCTAGCCCGGCACTCTTTATTTCTGTTTTGAAATTGGCAATCAGCTCATCGAACTTAGTCATATATTTCAAATCAAAGCGCAGCATAAAATCTTTTTCGGCACGGCGCAGCTGTAGCATAAATGTCAGTAATCTGTAGTTATCGCGGTCATCAAGCAATGTTTCGACTTGATGCACAGCACTTCTTAGCTCTCCGTATAAAGCATCTTTTGGGTGTAGACCTATTTTCTTTTGTAGTACCACAACCTCATTGAAGTCGTCATAGTAAGTTTTTGCTAATCCTTTAAACTCATCAAGTTTAGTGCTATCCATGTCAAGATCGTCGACTAACTCATCTAGGCGAGCAATTTTGGTTTTTAACTGGGTATACTCATTTTCAAAAAGCTCAAGGCTGTCGATATTTTTGTAAAACAAAAAGTTTTTTTCATGCTTGCGCATGGCAAGCTCATGAATATCGAGTTCCTCTGCATTTTGAATTGTTTCATTGAGCTTAAGCATCATGCGTGACTCAAAAATAATTACACACAGCATTACAACCATTGCAAGGCCAACAACAAGCGCGTTTAACTGTAAACGACGTTTTATAGTTAAATTTTGTAATACATTCATTCAAAGTGCCCTATAGCAACATGCATTTCAAAGTATAGCTAAACTATTTGAAGCAGCTAATAAAAAGTAGCCTGAAAAGGCGATGCATTTTCCAATATAAGGAACCAACAAACAAACTGTATTTACTGTAAGTTAACTTTTTGCCATAAATGTTGGTGTAACTTATCTAATTTCTGCCACTGCTTTTTCCTTACCCATTCAACTAATGGCGCGGGATCACTCGGAAAGTTCAATCTTTTATTTTGTGGTGATTGCAACCAATCATCCATCGCATAGGGGTTAAGGTAACTCATAACATGGGCAGCTCCCATGCCTAGCAGCGTTTGTGCATTAATCCCCTGCTCAAACTGCTTGCCAAGCGGTTTGAGTAACAGCTTTTTACCTAACTGTAATGCCTCGCTTGCAAGCTCAAACCCTGCATTACCAATCACACCACCAGCGTTAGCTAAATCGTTAAGAAACCCAACTCGTGACGGCGCTCGCAGATGAATATTACCGATTGAGCAATCTTGCGCATCGGGGTGATAGCAGTAAAACTCACGCTCAGGAAAGTCCTTTAAGTAGTCGACAACACTGTCTAGGTTCTCAAACGGTAAATACACTAAGACTTTATTTTCAACCATCACAGGATTGTCATGGTGATGACTCGCGATGAAAGGAGGAATAATATTCTCAGCATAAGGTTGCCAATGAACACCGAGATAGACATTCGCGGGGGCATAATTACGGATCAACGCACGACGAAAGAAAGCTCGACCAAACATTGGCACTTTATCAGACAAAAATGCAGCCTGATGACTCATACCAATAACCGGAATACCTTGCTGTTTTGCTGCCCACGCTGTGATAGGTTCAAAGTCATTAAAAACCAAATCATAATGACGTAAATCTAAGCTTTTAATATCTTTAATTAGCTGCAAAGGACGTGCATTTTTTAATGTTCTTAAACTATCAACTTGTCCTGATTTACTGGTAAATGATAAACCTCTAAATGTTCTAAAGTCGGCAAAATCAGCCATATCAAAGTAATCTTGCTCTTTGCGCCCGGAAAATACGTAGTCAACATCGACCCCTAATGCTTTAAAGGTGGTTGCCATCACGCGAGCGCGGGTTATGTGTCCGTTACCTGTTCCTTGTATACCGTACAAAATTCTCATATAGATTTCACCACCATGACTGCTAAAACTGCACAACTCGACCCCATACCTGCGCCAATAATTACATCTGCAGGGTAATGCACACCGATTATCACCCGAGATGCTGCAACTCCCGATGCCCAAAGAAGCCACAGCACAGTAAGCTCAGGGAAATACATGGTTAAAATAGTCGCTATAACAAATGCCCCAGCACTATGCCCCGACGGTAGGCTAAACTGGTCACTTGGCACTAAATACGCACCTTCCACTAAGCAGTCGCAAGGTCTTACCCGCGCAATTCGCTTTTTAGCTAAAAAGTAAATGGGTCGCTCAATTGCAAAGCCAACCAATATACTCATCGCAAGCTGCTGAAAATGAAGTTGTTCGGTAAACCACCAAAACCCAAGGAACAACACCACATAAAGTCCGCCATCACCGCTTTTTGATAAACCAAGCGCTGACTTTCTGAGCCAATTTGGCGAAGCGTCGTTAAACACACTTAAAAACAGCTGTTCATCCACTTTGGCCAATTTAGTAAGCATGTTGTTTGCCATGGTAAGCTCCTTGTCATACTTTGCGTCTAATTTTTATACTCATCTCAGCTTAGGCGGTAAAAATAACAATTAGGTGACGCTTTTGAGACACTAATGTTGCGATAACGAAATTCCTTTGATTTAAACGAATAAACCAGTATTAAGTCGTTGTTATTGAGTTGTATCAAGGTATACTGGGTACTAAACAGACAGTCTCTTTAGAGGATGAAAAAATGGATTACAGCACTTCTGATTTATGCGATCACTTTGCCGACGTGGTCGATGTGCTCGAGCCAATGTTTATCAATTTTGGTGGACGCCCAAGCTTTAGTGGCCGAGTGAAAACTGTTAAATGTTTTGAAAATAACGAGCTGATCCGCGATATCTTAACTACGGACGGAACCGATAGTGTGCTTTTGATCGATGGTGGTGGTTCAACTCGACGCGCACTAATAGATATTGAACTAGCAGAAATCGCCCTTGAGAATAACTGGCAAGGGATTATCGTTTACGGTGCTATTCGCCATGTTGACGAACTTGAAGAGCTAGATCTAGGCATTCAAGCAATTGCTTCTATTCCAGTTGCTGCAGACAGTGAAGGCGCAGGCGAAGATGGTATAGGCGTTAATTTTGCCGGTGTGTCTTTCTTTGATGGTGACTTTGTTTACGCCGATAGTACCGGCATTATATTATCTGCTGAAGAATTAGAGTTAGAAATAATAGAAGACTAATCTCAGTGATAAATCCCCTTAAAATTTATGATGAAGCGGCGGTAAAGCATTTATGTGTCCGCCGCGCCAATGAACAAAAAGCATGGCAAGCTCTTGCTCTTCTTGATACACATGTAAACGCCGCTCAGGCTCTTATTGATGCCAAACAATTTGGTATTCGTTACGTTTTAGTTGGCGTGTGTGAAGATATTGGGCCTCGTGCTAACCTAGGTAATGGCGGTGCACAGCAAGCATGGCTAGCTTTCTTAAAGCGCTTTTTGAATCAAACTCATAACCAATTTTTAAACCATGAGCGTGTATTGTTACTTGGTGAAGTTGCGCTTGATGATTTAAACCAACAAGCAGCTAACCTTGATAATAAAAACAACGCCGACTTAGCCAAACTACGTGAACTGTGTGGCGATATCGACACCCGTGTTGAGCAAGTACTGGCAATGATTTTTGCAGCTGGCCTTGAGCCCATTGTGATAGGTGGCGGACACAACAACTGCTTAGGTATATTACGTGCCCTTAGTAAGCAGCATGGCAAACCAGTAAACGCCATTAACTTAGACCCTCACGCTGATTTTAGAGACTGTGAAGGTCGCCATAGTGGTAATGGCTTTAGGTATGCCTACAGCGAAAATCATCTCGCTGATTATCATGTGATGGGTTTGCACGAATTTAAGAATAATCAAGCAATTATGAATGCGTTAACTCAAGCAAACTTCTCGTTTGATAGTTATCAAGACATTCAAGTTCGTCGCAATATAGACTTATCAACCGCATGTAAACAAGCACTTAATAAATTCGATAATGCCCCATTAGGCGTCGAAGTTGACTTAGACAGTATTTCGCTAATGCCAGTTAGCGCTTATACCAATTGCGGCTTTAGTGTGAGTGATGCAGAACACTTTGTGCATTTAGCAGCCAGCCAAACAACTGCTCGCTACCTTCATTTATGTGAAGGTGCACCATCACAACACCCTGTTAGTTTAGAAGCAGGCATGAACGATGCCGGCCAAATTATCACTGCCCTAGTGAATGCGTATTTGCAGGCAAGAGAGGCAAGTTAGAAAGATGCGAGAAACGAGATAACGACTGATTTTTGGGGAGGTCAGCTCGAAACAAGTTTCACCCCTAACTGTAGCAGCGGCTTTATGCCGCGCCCCTTAAATTGGAAGCAAGGTTTGAGATAAAACGCGATGTAACGAGTCAAACAGCTCGCTAACTTTCCCCTAGAAACTCGCTCGCTTCATTACTGATGCTCTAAATGCCATTGCTTTAACCATGACACCATACCTACACTACTAAGCGGGTAATTAAAATAATAACCTTGCGCTGCATAGGTGTTTAATGACTTAATAAAATTAAGTTGTTCTAAGGTTTCCACCCCTTCACAAATCACTTTAGCATTATTTTGATTATGCATAGCCACCACCCCTGAAACGAGGCTACGTATTTGAGTTTGGTGAGCAAAATCTGCGGTAAGCGATGCTGCAACTTTAACATACTCAACATTCAAATTTGGTAGTTTAGATAGCCAAACAGGGGTATCACCTAATCCATCTACACACAGTTTAATACCAATGCTACTTAGCCTTGCAACCATGGCTTTACCTTGATCATCCAAGCTCATAAATAGATCAAGCGGGCATTCAATAATTAAAGCGCCGGGTTCTAAATGATGCTCGGTGGCAATACGGTCTACAAATTCAATAAACTCTTCATGCAGCATCTCAGGACCAAAAACATTAATACTGAGTGGCAGCTGCATGCCTTCCATACGTAATGCCATAGCAAGCTCTGCTGCTCGCTCAATCACATAAGCAGCAACTGGATAGCTAAGGCCTGCAACACGAATATCATCAATAAACTTGTTAGCTGCTAAGATCCCTTGTTTTGGATGCTGCCAGCGTAACAATAATTCTAAAAACTCTATTTTGTTGTCACTATTACGAACCACTGGTTGAAAATACAACTCAAGCTCACTAGCAAAATCTAAGTGCGCCAGCTCACGTAGCCTTGCTTGCTGCTCTAGCTGCTCAATCATCATTTGTGGATGATATGGCACGATAGCCCGATCTGGGTTTGAATCAAGTGCAAGGTTAGCGAAAGAAATAAGGTTTTCAAAACTGTATTCAGGCTCGTTACAGCTAACGTAGCTAGCTCGCACTTTCACCTCAATAGTGCAATTTGCCACATTGAAGGGTTTTAAGGTCACTTGTTTTATTTGACTTATAAGTTGCTCATGCAAATGCTTTTGCTCCTCAAGAGAGCAAATGAAGGCAAAATTTAATCCACCTAAGTGAGCAAGCTTTTCTATATTGCCAGCGCCACTACTAATATTAAGCACTGCATCATTGTCTAATTGCTGTTTAATACGAGTAGCAGACTGAGCAAGTAATAAATCACCAAAGTCCCGACCTATATGCTGGTTAACACTTTCAAATCCCTCTAAACGCAGCATAACAAGGGCGCAGTTATGCGAGTGTTCTTCAACCCAGCTAGCAAAGCTACGTCGTAAATCGCTGCGATCTGGCAAGCCAGTTAGTGGAGTACTGTCTATTTCATCATGGTAAGGAGTATCAACTATGACTTCTTCACTTTCTTCTGGTTCTTCAAAATTAAAAAAGCCAGACACAGATAAAACAATAACTGAAATCACTAACCAATACGCGGAAGTTTCGAGCAATAAGTGGGCAGAATACATAACTGTAAACGTAATCGCCGCAGCGACAGTAAAAATAATCGCTAACCAGTTATTTGTTCGAAAAGCTTGCCATAAATGAAAGCAAAGACTCATTGCTAATAAAATGATTAACCAAGGAATAGCGGAGTTGAGGATTGCCAACCCCAGCACACCATTAACAACTAAACTGAGTCTAAGTATTGGATGACGAGTGACACACAACGCACAAATCATTGCCATAAAAACGCAGCCTGCTAAAAACACAGGCACTGCATCACTACTTAAATTTACGAGCCCTACACCGTTACTCGCTAAACTGGCAATCAATGACATCTAATCCAAAAATACGTAAAAATAACTTCTAACTAAGTCTACCCAAAATCCACAGATTTAACAGTTTATTTACGCCGAATTGGTAACTTAATTGCGCAGGGTGGGATATTTGCCAGTGAGCAATATCAGCGCGTGCCCCCACTTTTAATACACCTCGATCATCAAGACCCAAGGCTTTGGCGGCATTACGTGTTACACCTGCAAGCGCTTGCTCTGGTGTCATACGAAAAAGAGTACAGGCCATATTCATCATTAAATGCAATGAACACAATGGTGACGTTCCTGGGTTGAAGTCGGTTGATATAGCAATAGGCACCTGATACTGCTGAAGTAATTCAATTGGCGGATATTTTGTTTCGCGTAAGAAATAAAATGCCCCCGGTAACAGCACTGCCGCAGTGCCTGCTTTGGCCATTGCTTGAATGCCTGCTTCATCTAAATGTTCAATATGGTCGGCTGATAAGCCATTAAATTCAGCAACAAGTTCTGCACCATGTTGATTAGATAACTGCTCAGCATGCAACTTAACGGGTAAGTTGTGCTTTTTAGCCGCTTCAAATACACGGCGAGTTTGCTCGTTACTAAAACCGACATTTTCACAAAATGCATCAACCGCATCAGCTAAATCAGCTTCAACAACACGGTCAAGCATCTCACCGCAAACCAAATCAATGTACTCATCACTACGGCCTTTATATTCAGGTGGCAATGCGTGAGCACCTAAAAATGTGGTTTTAACATCAACCGGATGATTTTCACCTAATAAGCGAGCCACTTCGAGTAGCTTAATTTCGTTTTCGCAGTCAAGACCATAGCCAGATTTGATCTCTACCGTAGTCACGCCTTCTGCGTATAACGCATTTAAACGCTCTTTCGCACTGACAAATAAGGTTTCGTGGTCTGCTGCGCGCGTTGCTCGTACTGTACTTGCAATACCGCCGCCATTAGCAGCAATTTGCTCATAACTAACACCTTGCAACCGTTGCTCGAACTCTTCAGCGCGGCTACCGGCAAACACTAAGTGAGTGTGGCAATCAATTAATCCCGGTGTTAACCATTGCCCTTTAGCTGAGATAGTCGGTGTTGCTAATGCATCAAAGTTTGGTAAGTCAGCTTGCGAACCTAACCAAGCAATTTTACCTTCTTTTACTACGATCGCTGCATTTTCTATAGCACCGTATGGCGCATCAACTGCAGGATCCATGGTGGCAATATTGGCATCTGTGATCACTAAATCCCAGTGCATTTGGCTATCGTTCGTTGTATGCATTTTTCACCTATACTTATATCTGCTGCGAGCTTTAAAGCGCCTAATCAAATTAGCTTAAAGTTTAACAACTCATCTTGTATATACAAGAAAATTATGCCACCTTGTAACACACTGTTAACTTACCTGTGCACTTTCACAATGAGCGTCCCTAAGTTTGCGCAAATAAAAGAATATATTTTGGAAAACATTCGATCGGGTCAATGGCAAGAAAATAGCCGCGTGCCCTCAGAAAACGAATTAACCAGCCAGTTTCAGGTTAGCCGCATGACGGCCAGACGCGCGTTATCTGAACTTACAGACGCCGGTATACTAACTCGTAGCCAAGGCCAAGGGACTTTTGTAGCAAGCTTTAAGTCACAATCATCATTGCTCGAAATTAAAAACATCGCTGATGAAGTTAAAGCTCGTAACAGTGATTACAGCTGTACAATTTTAGTGATGGAATCAATACGTGCAATTGCCCCTATTGCAATTGCATTGGGCGTTGATGTAGACAGTCACGTTTATCGTAGCGTCATCGTTCACAACGAGAACGAGCAACCTCTGCAAGTAGAAGAGCGCTTTGTGAACCCGGCTCTGGCAAAAGATTACTTACAACAAGATTTCAACAGCCTAACCCCCCATGAGTATTTATCAACCAGTGCGCCATTAACTGAGGCCAGACATACGGTTGAGGCGATTATGCCTAACCAAGAAATGTGCGAATGGCTTAATCTCTACAATGAAGAGCCTTGTTTGCAAGTGATCCGCCGAACGTGGTCAGCAAATGGCATTGTAAGCTTTGCACGCTTAGTCTCACCGGGCAGTAAATACCGACTAGGCGGCCACCTAACTTTTAAAAAATAACTAAATAGGCGCTTTATAACGAAAACTCAGTGACTCAATCGCCGAGCCATCAATGAGGCGCTCGCCTTTATCATGGCTAGTAAATGTCGGTGGCTGATTACCCAGTTCAGAGCATTTTTGCTGGTAGTAATCCGCTTTTGTTGGATGCGCTGGGTTTACAACATTATAAATGCTATTGGCGTTAGACCAGTTTTCAAGCACTGAAAAAATCGCCGCTATTACATCTTGCTGTTGTACCATGTTCACCACTTGCTGACTTGAGCTAGACAGCTCTTTTCCTGCAACAAACTTACCTGGGTCGCGTTCGGGGCCTACAAGTCCCGCTAAGCGCAATGCCTTGCCACCCGCATTTAGCACTAATTGCTCCGCATCGTATAATGTTTGTTGGCGTGCTGATTGGCAGTTAATTTCTGTGCTTTCGTCGTAACAACCATTGTCAGTTGGGTAAACACCTGTCGAAGAACATAAAATAAAACCTTTACACTTTAGCTGCTTGGCAAGTTCAAGCCCAGCTTGCAATGTATCTAAATAATTACTTTCTGAGCTGCGGCTACGCGGTGGAATTGCACACACCCACCATGCTCCTTCAAGTGATACGTCATGTTTAAGTACACCATCTTCAAGTGCAAACTGACGCTGAAAGTCATGTTCGTGATCGCGACTACGGTGTGTCCCCTGCACCTGCCACGCCAATTCCTTTGCCTTAAGACAAAGAGCTTGCCCCAACCAACCTGCACCTAGCACCACCATTTTATTATCATTCACAACCATTTAGTAACTTACCCTATGTATTTTGTAATATTTTATTAATAACTACCGTTTTGCAAAGTAGCGATTTAAGCGCAAATATGATTAGATAGATAACTCTAACCGATAATAAAAATACGTGCACCTATGTTAAACAATCTCTCTTTACGTAAAAAAATATTACTGCTGATTGGCGGGACGATTAGTGTACTACTGATCATCGCGTCTAGTTTCTTTGTTAATCATATTGCTGACCTATCTCGCAAAGCGATTCAACGCGAAGCTGATAGCTACTTACAAAGCGAACGACTGTCAATGCAAGGTTACTTTGCTAAATACGGTAAAGTTGTTGAAACCTTCGTAACAAATCCGCATTTAGTAAACTGGTTTGACAACTGGACTAAACGTGATCAAAGCCTTGATAACCAACCAGGATACGACAACGTTAATCAAGATTTTGTTCGTATCAGTGGTAACGATGACAACATTCTATCGGCCTTCTTTGCATCAGCAACAACAGGCGAATACTTTAAAGAAAACGAGCGAACCACCCACTACAATGGCCAGCCTTATTACGCTTATAAACGTGGTTGGTGGCAAGATGCTTTAAAGATCAACAAACTTTATGTTGGCCCTATTTCTGTAGATTTAACCACAGGTAATGCCTCAGCGGTTGTACAACAACCAGTTTATAATAAACAAAACAAACTTGTTGGTTTTGGTGGGGTTGATTTACAGCTCAACAATATCAACGACATGGTTGAGGCCATTCGCTTTAATGGCCAAGGTTTTGGCTTTTTGCTAGATGGCAATCAAAAGGTTGTTCACTTCTCTGAGCGTACTGGCCATAAATTATCTGTGACTGACGAAGGCCCTAATGGTAAAGAAGGCTTAGATGCCCTCGAAAAACAATTTAGCGACACATCAGGCTTTAGCGAATTAAACCGCGCGATGAAAAGCCAAAAAGATGGTAGCAGCTATGTCACATTTAAAGGTGAGCAATATTACGTTGTATACAATCGCCTTGAACTAGAAAGTCCATATCTTGATTGGTATGTCGGGATTTTGATCCCAACTAGCATGATTAATGAGCCAGTTAACGATGCGGTGATGACAACCACTACATCATTAATCATCATCCTTGCGATTATCATTGCGATGATCTTTTGGGCCACGCAAATGATCACCAAACCTCTTACAAAACTGACTTACATCATGCGTGATATCGCATCAGGCGATGGCGATTTAACACAAAAAATTGAAATTCATAGTCAGGACGAAGTTGGCCAGCTTGCTCATCATATGAACACCTTCATCGATAAATTACGTGCAATGATGCTCAACACTGCTGCGCAAGCAGAGCAGCTGAGCCAAGCAGCTAGTCAGCTGAAAATTGTATCGCAAAAAACCAATGATGAAATTCAGCAAGAAAAACAACAAGTTGATAGTGTAAGTGCCGCTGTTACTGAAATGGCATCTACAGTACTCGAAATTTCACGTAATGCGCAGCATACCAATAATGCAGCCGAAGAAGTGCAAGCCATTACAGTTGATGGCACTAAGCGCTCTACACAAGCTCAGTCAGTAATGACTGCGCTTGCAAGCCACATCGGCGAAGCATCTAAAGTGGTTGCAGGTCTTGAACAAGAAAGTGGCAACATTGGCGCTGTGATCGACGTAATCAACTCAATTGCAGAGCAAACTAACTTACTAGCACTTAATGCAGCAATTGAAGCGGCACGAGCCGGTGAGCAAGGGCGAGGCTTTGCTGTTGTGGCTGACGAAGTTCGTTCACTAGCAAGCAGAACGCAAGAGTCAACGGATGATATTCGAAATATGATCAGTCGCTTACAGCAAATTGCTCAACAAGCATCAACTATGATGCAACAGGGTCAAGAGCGTGCTGAAGGCTCCGTTGAGCAAACGCAAATTGTATTGCAAGCACTGCAAGATATCGCGCAATCAGTGACAAATGTACAAGATCAGAGTCATCAAATTGCGACTTCAACAGAACAGCAAACTGTGGTTGCAGAAGATATTAATAATAGCCTGGCGGCTATTAACCACCTTGTTAATAGCACTGCGGATCATGCTCATGAATTGGCAGATGAAGCACGTGATTTAAATGAATTGGCAGCGTCTTTAAATAAGACAGTAAATCAGTTTAAGTTATAAAGATAAATTGCCGAAGTTATTAAAAACCCGATGTCACCTGAAGATGACATCGGGTTTTTATCGTCAGCCTTCCCTGTTAATCGTGGCGCAACCGCTTTCGCGTGTTCCATAAATTCATGCCACTGTTGCTTATTCCATAAAGCAACTCCTTTGTCGGTCAATCCTTGTGTTGGTTGCGTTTGTACTTGTTCCATATAGTCACCTCCTTACGCTAGCTTCATCCTGTTTGGCTCCAAGCCTGAGCTTATTCCTTGCTGTCATCTCCGTTCACTTTATCCATAAAGCGTTGCCATTGTGCGCTACTCCATAACGCTTTGTTACTTCCTTGCTGTCCTTTTTGCTGTGCTACATTGTCCATACTGTAAACTCCTTGCGGTTTATCGTCCTTTACTCCTACAGCTGCTCCTTGCTGTGCTCCCTGACTCATCCTTGCTGATTAATGCGGTAATTATCGCTTAGCGATGATATACACAGCATGAATCAAACCTGGAATGTACCCTAATAAGGTTAAAAGAATATTAATCCAGAACTGCGCACCTAAACCTACCTGTAAAAATACGCCAAGAGGTGGAATTAAAACCGATAAAATAATACGTATTAAATCCATGACTCACTCCTTGAAATCTATTAGCCCAGCCAAAGCTGGGCTAATTTAGGCTTGCTGTTATTCAGCAACAATCGTTAATTCATCGATTACTTTGCGAACGTCTTCAGCGTTTTCAGCGATACTGATTGCTAATTGCTTTTCAGCATCAGACTCAACGGTACCTTTAAGTGTTACTACACCGTTATCGGTATCAACATCGATGTCTGTACCACCTACTTCTGAGTTAAATAAATAACGTGTTGTGATTACAGTACTGATTTTCGCATCTGTTAAATCGCTTTCAGTTGAATCAGCTTTATCTGCTTTCATTTTCTTAGCCTTCATGTTTTTAACAACCGTTAGTTTGTTATCAACAGAGCTAACGCCATCTAGGCTAAGAACAAGCTCTTCAGCAAGCTCTTTATCTAATTCACTATCAACTTTACCTGTAAGTACAACCTTGCCATTCGTTACATCAGTGTTGATGTCAAAGTTGTTAAGGTTTGTGTTCATAAGAAGCA
The DNA here is from genome assembly GCF_021532595.1 of Pseudoalteromonas sp. OFAV1. Classification (NCBI taxonomy): domain Bacteria; kingdom Pseudomonadati; phylum Pseudomonadota; class Gammaproteobacteria; order Alteromonadales; family Pseudoalteromonadaceae; genus Pseudoalteromonas; species Pseudoalteromonas sp. OFAV1. The sequence continues at coordinate 1,923 of NZ_JAKGBG010000005.1, read as the reverse complement.
CAGTTTCTGCCTTACCATCAATCCAAGCATCTTTACTTTCATTTTCCCAACTGCTTGCCTGAGCTGACATACTTGCTGTTGCACCAATTACTAAAGCGGCAATCATAGATTTGTTAAAAGTGTTCATAATCTTCTCCTTTTGATTTAAGACACTTTTACTAATGCGACTATAATGCCAACTATTTATTTGTTTAATTTCAATACCTTAAGCCCTCATTCAGCGACTATTTATATTCAATTCGGTAAAGATTTACAGGCTGCTCGGTAAGAAGTTCACTATATTGCAAAAATAACCATTTAGTTGCTGATTTTATTAATCTGTGGTTAATTTAACTAAGTAACGTTGACACTATAAAACACAACATATTGATTTATAATAAAATAAAATTTGGCCTAAGCTTTGCTTTATTACGAATAACATAAAAATCACTTTGATAATCACAACAGGGAACTACCATGGCCGTTAAACTTGAAGATCGCCCAATCGATCAAGTAAGAGAAGAAGTAATTGATCAACTCATTTATAACTACAGTCATGCTGTTATTTCAGCTGAAGCATTTGAACGCCGCTTAGACCAAGCAATGGAAGCCACCAGCAACGAAGTACTCGTTGAACTTGTTGCTGACTTAGAGCTAAAAGCTGATATTGACTACAAATCGCAAAAGCATGCGCAATTTAAACCTCATTATGGCCACAGCAGCGATAACGAAAGTCTGCAGCTTCGTAGTATTTTGGGTTCAAATGAGCGCAGCGGCCAGTGGGTAGTGCCAAAAGAAATTCACCTTACAAACTGCTTAGGTTCAATTGAGCTCGATTTTAGCGAAGCGATTTTCCAGCACCAACATGTCACTATTTACGTGAACTGTATTTTAGGTAACGACGAAATCTATGTGCCAGAACATGTCAATGTGGTATCAAAGCTGTTCAGTGTTATTGGCAGTGTAGAGAACAGATCAGTCGCCTTAAATAAAGGCCAAGGCCCAACCATTACCATTGAAGGTAATGTATGGCTAGGCTCAGTCGAGATTTCAGTTAAACGTACCATGAAAGAAAAGTTCATCAGCTTTGCCAACAGTCTAAAAGCCAGTTGGAAAGAGATGAATAAGATGTAGTAAAAGTTGCGAGTTGCGATTATGTTAATGTAGGTCGTCATTTATGGCGACAAGATATTGCATACGTTTCACCAATGACGCGCTAAAGCACGACCTACTAGAATGCGCGCGAAATAAATTTCACGCCTACATCGAAGATCTAATCGCACAAAGAGGGTAAGAGGCGCTTCGCTTAAGAGAAAACTCAGTTCTCTTCCTCTATGCTCTCTGTGTTCTTATATGGACTCCCCGTTTTTTGTCAACGGAGTATTTATTAAATAAAGATTAGATGCTGGCTTATATACGGACTCTATTTGGGGAGCTACCCCTGGTCACTTTAATGTATTCGCCCCTTTATGACTTTTCTCTGTGACGGTATTTTCTACCTGAACACGGAACAGTCTCTTAAAGGTCAGTCTTACCCTGGTTTTAAACGCTCTTTATTGACAATAATTTAAGCTGTTAACAACTTTGGCTGATAACATTCGTTTTTCTTTAGCATGGCAAATGCAGTTCTGATTGTTTTATTCGCCAATGCTATTGCTGCCACTTTCTTACCGCGTCTTGCAATCAACTTTTTAAGCCATTCATCCTTTTCTGTGCGACTTGCTCTTTTTATAACATTTGAAACAACCGCTAGTGCACCTTGATATAACGTGCTACGTAACTTCTTGTTTGCTGATTTTTTTGAAATTGAGCCAATCTTTTCTTTGCCACCAGAGCTATGCTGCACAGGCGTTAATCCTGCACAGGCAGACGCTTCTCGTCCATTTTTAAAGTGCTCTATACAACTAAAGTAAACTTTCAACATCATTGAACCTACTGGTCCAA